>NZ_JASPEP010000003.1:0-254553 GCF_031292835.1 Actinomyces stomatis | reverse complement strand
GGCCCAACCCAACCCCCCAAACACAGAGAGCCAGGCAAACCAAAACAAAACAACCCCCCAAACCACACAAAACACGCGCAGCCCAAGAGGCCATGGCATAAAAAACATGACACACTATCGAGTTCTCAAACAACACACCCAGCCGGATCTCGGTCAAGCCTTTTCAACTCAACCTCGCTCTGGCGAGCAACTCGGCTACTCTAGAACATTCGCCAGTTCGACGTCAACCTCAAGAGCATTGCTTTCGGTCACACCGATCGACGTTCCGTCGTAGCACGTCTGCTACCGGATGGCCATGAGCGAGGCTCAGCCCGTTCGGCAGCGGGCTGTACTTTAGGCAGGTCCACCCCGCGGACGTCAAACCAAGACTTCATGATCCAGGACACACTGACTTTTCGGTGTCGTTCCAACGCTCTCGCCAATCACTTGGATGTACGGCGGCAACACGCCGCCGTTCGTCAGTATCCACCGAACAGCCTGACACACTACTATCGTCGAGTCAGTTTACTGTTCAACTACCTGGCGTCCGGCATCGGACCCCAGCGATCATCAAGGAGCACCTCCCGTGCCTGTTTCCACTCATGGCGCCAAGCGCCCTCGTTCCGGATCCGAGATCGTGACCAGCCCGTCGGCTCGCATCGTGCTGGCCGTCCTGCGGATCGTCGTTGGCTTCATCTTCCTGTGGACCTTCCTGGACAAGACTTTTGGCCTCGGATTCTCCACACCTCGTCAGATGGCCTGGATCAACGGAGGTCAGCCCGCCCAGGGCTTCATCAAGGGCGTGGCGGTTCACAGCCCCTTCGGGAGCGCCTTCGAGCTGCTGGCCAACCCGGTCGGCGACTGGCTGTTCATGGCCGGGATGCTCGGAGTCGGCGTCGCCCTGACTCTGGGCATCGGACTCAAGGTGAGCGCCTTCGCGGCCTCAGCACTCATGGTGCCGTTGTATCTGGCCCTGTGGCCCATCGGAACCGGAGGTACCGAGAACGCGGCGACCAACCCCCTGGTCGATCTCCACTGGGTTCTGACCCTGTCCGCCATCCTGTTCGCCCTGACTCGGGCCGGCGACACCCTGGGGCTGGGCACCTGGTGGTCTCGCTTGGTCGGCGACTCCTGGCTGCGCTGATGTCACCGAGGTCCTCTGGCTGACGAGCGAGCTCGGGCCACGTATCGCGTACGGCAAGGGGCGTGAGACACCAGTAGGTGTCTCACGCCCCTTGCCGCGTCACATGCCGCGTAATGCGGCCCTCACTCCTCCTCGGCGAATTTGCGGACCGCCTTGGCCACGGCGTCGGCGACCCGGGTGTCGAAGGCGCCGGGGATGATGTACACGGGGCTGATCTCATCATCGGCGATCACCGAGGCGATACCGGTGGACGCGGCCCGCAGCAGCTCGGTCGAGATATTAGTGATCCCGGTGTCCAGCAGCCCGCGGAAGAGCCCGGGGAAGGCCAGCACATTGTTGATCTGGTTGGGGAAGTCCGAACGTCCGGTCGCCACCACAGCGGCGTAGTCGGCGGCACGGATCGGGTCCACCTCCGGAATCGGGTTGGCCATGGCGAAGACGATGGCACCGTCGTTCATGGCCTCCAGGTCCTCGGGCTCGAGCAGGTTGCCCGACGAGACACCGATGAAGACGTCAGCCCCCTTGAGGCCCTCCTTGAGGGACCCCGTCACCTGACGCGGGTTGGTGTTCTCCGCGAGCCACTTGCGGTGCGCGTTCATCCCCTCGGTGTTCGCTGCGGACAGCGCCCCGGTACGTCCGTAACCGACGATGTCCGTGGCGCCGTGCGCCATGAGCAGCTTGGCGATGGCACTGCCGGCCGCACCGACACCGGACAGGACGATGCGCACGTCCTCGATCTTCTTGTCCACGATCTTCAGCGCATTGATGAGCGCCGCCAGGGTCACGATGGCGGTGCCGTGCTGATCGTCGTGGAAGACGGGGATATCGAGTTCCTCGCGCAAGCGGGCCTCAATGTCGAAGCACTTGGGGGCGGCGATGTCCTCCAGGTTGATGCCGCCGTAGGCCGGGGCGATGGCCTTGACGATGGAGATGATCTCCTCGGGATCCTTCGTGTCCAGTGCCACCGGCCAGGCGTCCACGTTGCCGAACTGCTTGAACAGAACGGCCTTGCCCTCCATGACGGGCATGGCGGCGGACGGGCCGATGTCCCCCATGCCCAGGACCGCGGTCCCGTCAGTGACGACGGCGACGGTGTTCTTCTTGATGGTGAGCATCCGGGCGCGCTCGGGGTGGTCGTAGATGGCTTTGCAGACGCGGGCCACTCCTGGGGTGTAGACGCGGGCCAGGTCGCGGCGGTTGTGGATCGGGTACTTTCCGGCGATCTCGATCTTGCCCCCGACGTGAGTCAGGAAGGTCGAGTCGCCGACATTGCGAACGACAACGCCGTCGATCTCCTCGAGCGTGGCGACGAGCTCGTTGCGGTGCTTGGAGTCCCGGGTGTCTGCCGTGAGATTGACGGTGAGCTTGTCGCCGTCGGCATCGGCGACGTCGACGCCGGTGACGATGGCACCAGTCGCAGTGGCGGTGTCGACCAGACGGGCCACCGCCTTCTGGGAGGCGGGCACCTCGAGGTACAGGGCGACGGTGTAACTGGGACTGGGCTGAACCATGGGCACTCCTCGTGGGACGGGCGGGGCTTGAGACAGATACTCCGAGCCTATCTCCCACCAGCCGCAACACACTCGTATGACGGTCCAATTGTGACCGGATGCTGAGATTCTGAGCGACTTTCGCAAGCAATCTCACCCTGCGTGGGAGGAGCATGACGTCTACCCGCCGTGACGGACGCGAGCCATGGAGGAGCCGCCGGCAACAGACAGTCCGGCCTGTGACCGCTGCATGCTGCCAGCGGTCACAGGCCGGACTGTTCAGAGCCGCCCTCGATCCGAGAGGACGATGCTGGGAGGAAGGAGAGGGCAGGAAACGAGTGGCGAGACCCGCCTCAGCCCTGTACTCGCTCCATGACGAGCTCACGCACACGCTTGGCGTCGGCCTGGCCGCGAGTCGCCTTCATGACGGCGCCGACGATGGCGCCGGCCGCCTGGACCTTACCGCCGCGGATCTTGTCCGCCACGTCCGGGTTGGCGGCCAGCGCCTCGTCCACGGCAGCCAGCAGTGCCGAGTCGTCGGAGACGACCTCAAGCCCGCGAGCGGCGGCCACGGCCTCAGGATCACCCTCTCCGGCCAGAACCCCTTCGAGAACCTGGCGGGCCAGCTTGTCGGTCAGACGCCCGGAGTCCACCAGCCCTTGCAACTCGGCGATCTGCTCGGGCGTGACGGCCATGTCCTCCAGGGCGGTCTCCTGCTCCTTGGCCGTGCGGGAGAGCTCCCCCATCCACCACTTCCGGGCGGCCTGACCGGTGATTCCTGCTGCCGCAGTGGCCTCGATGAGCTCGAGCGCTCCGGCGTTGACGACGTCGCGCATCTCGGTGTCACTCAGGCCCCACTCGGCCTTGAGGCGACGGCGCTTGGCCGCGGGCATCTCGGGCAGCTCCTCACGGATCTGCTCGACCCACTCGCGGCTGGGCGCCACCGGCACGAGATCCGGCTCGGGGAAGTAGCGGTAGTCGTCGGCGTCGGACTTGACGCGACCGGCGCGGGTGGTGCCGTCCGCCTGGCCGTGACGGGTCTCCTGGAGCACCTCTCCCCCGGCGGCCAGAATGGCGGCCTGACGCTGGATCTCGTAACGGACGACCTGCTCGATCCCGCGGAAGGTATTGACGTTCTTGGTCTCGGTGCGGGTTCCCAGCGGCGCGTCGGGCGACTCGCGCAGGGAGACGTTGACGTCGGCGCGCACGTTGCCGCGCTCCATGCGTGCCTCGGAGACCCCCAGGGCGCGGAAGATGTCGCGCAGAGTGCGCACGTAGGCGGCGGCGACCTGAGGCGCCCTGGCACCGGCGCCCTCGATGGGGCGGGTGACGATCTCCACCAGCGGCACGCCGGCGCGGTTGTAGTCCACCAGGGAGTGGCTGGCGCCCTCGATGCGGCCGTCGGCGCCTCCGATGTGGGTGTTCTTGCCGGCGTCCTCCTCCATGTGAGCCCGTTCGATCGGGATAGTGAAGAAGGATCCGTCCTCCATCTCGATCTCCAGGGCGCCGTCGTAGGCGATGGGCTCATCCGACTGGGAGGTCTGGAAGTCCTTGGCAAGGTCCGGGTAGAAGTAGTTCTTCCGGGCGAAGCGGCAGGACTCTGCGATCTCGCAGCCCAGGGCCAGGCCGATACGGATGGCGTACTCCACGCCGCGGGCGTTGACCACCGGAAGCGCACCGGGGAGTCCCACCGACGTGGGGGTCACCATCGTGTTGGGCTGAGCGCCGAAGACGTTGGGTGCGGCGTCGAACATCTTGGTGGCGGTCCCCAGCTCGACGTGCACCTCCAGCCCCAGGACCGGGTCGTAGCGACGAACGGCCTCGTCGAAGTCCATCAGCGTGTCACTCATCGTGTCTCCTCCAGCTCGGGCGCACGCGACAGCAGCGGCGCCCCCCATGTCTCCTCCAGCGCGGCCTCCAGGACGGCACCCACGCGGTACAGGCGGTCATCGGCCCTCTGCGGCGCCAGGATCTGGAAGCCCACCGGAAGCCCGTCATCGCTCAGGCCCGAGGGCAGGCTCATGCCGGGCACCCCCGCGAGGTTGGCCGGAATCGTGGTCACGTCCAGCTTGTACATCGCCAGCGGGTCGTCCTTCTCCCCGAAGCGGTAGGCCGTCACCGGAGCGGTGGGCGAGACGAGGATGTCCGCCTTGTCCCAGGCGGTGTCGAAGTCGCGCTGCACCAGCGTGCGCACCTTCTGGGCCGAGCCGTAGTAGGCGTCGTAGTAGCCGGCCGACAGCACGTGCGTGCCCAGGATGATGCGGCGCTTGACCTCGTCACCGAAGCCCGCCCCGCGGGTGGCCGCCATGACGGTCTCTGCGGTGACGGGTCCCGACGTCGGCTCGACCCGCAGGCCGTAGCGCATCCCGTCGTAGCGGGCCAGGTTGGAGGATGCCTCGGCGGGCATGATGAGGTAGTAGGCGTCCAGCGCGTACTCCAGATGCGGTAGGGAGACGGTCTCCACCTGCGCGCCCGCCGCCTCGAGCAGCTCCAGGGCGGCGTGGAAGGAGGCCACGACGCCGTCGTGATAGCCCTCGCCGCCGTCGAGCTCGGAGATGACGCCGACCCGCAGTCCGGTCAGGTCCCGCCCCTCCTGCGCGGCCCGAACCACGGCGGCCATGCCGCGCGGCGCGTCCGGCAGCGACGTGGAGTCCAGCGGGTCGTGGGAGGCGATGACGTCATGCAGGAGAGCCGTGTCCAGCACCGTGCGGGCCATGGGGCCGGGCGTGTCGAGGGAGGAGGCCATGGCGATGACGCCGAAGCGCGAGACCGTGCCATAGGTCGGCTTGACGCCGACTGTGCCGGTGACGGCCGCGGGCTGGCGGATCGAGCCGCCAGTGTCGGTGCCGACGGCCACCGGAGCCTCGTAGGCCCCGACGGCTGCGGCCGAGCCTCCGGAGGACCCTCCGGGGATGCGCCCGAGGTCCCAGGGGTTGGCCGTGCGCCCGAAGGCCGAGTGCTCGGTGGAGCCACCCATGGCGAACTCGTCGAGATTGGTCTTGCCCAGGATCGGGGTGCGGGCGGCGCGCAGGTTGCGCACAAGGGTGGCGTCGTAGGGCGGCACCCATCCCTCGAGGATCCGTGAGGCGGCGGTCGTGACCTGGCCACGGGTGACGATGAGGTCCTTGACGGCCACCGGCACACCGGTCAGCTCGCTGGTCGTCTGTCCCTCCTTGCGGGCGGCGTCGGCGGCGTCGGCCTGGCTCAGGGCGCACTCGGCATCGACGTTGAGGAAGGCCCCTACGGCACCGTCCACAGCGGCGATGCGGTCAAGATGGGCCTGGGTGAGCTCGCGCGAGGAGACCTCCCCCGCTGCCAGGGCCGCCGCCTGCTCGGCGGCGCTGCTCCTGATGAGGCCGGCCAGTGCGGTGGTGCTGTGAGTGCTCATGAAGCGGAGTCCTCCCCCAGGATCTGCGGCACGAGGAACATGGAGTCCTCGCAGGCCGGCGCACCGGCCAGGAGCTCGTCGACGTCGAGCGTGGGGGCCGGAACGTCCTCACGCAGCACGTTGGTCAGGGGCACGGGGTGGGAGGTCGCCGGCAGGTCGGACGTGACCACGCTCGTGACCCGGGCGAAGGAGGAGGCGACCGCGTCCAGCTCTCCGGCCAGGCGCGTCACCTCCTCATCACTCAGGGCGACCCGAGCCAGCGCCGCGACCCGCGCGACCTCATCAGTGGAAATAGCAGACATGGTGTGGAGTCTAGCCGGGCTGAGCCGTGCTGCGGCCGCATCACGTCGACATCACGTCGAGGCATGATCGACTGCGAGGATCGGCCCCACAGCGACGTCCCTCTCCCCGCAGGCAGAGCGTGGGCGTCGAGCCCGCGGGTTCCAGCGAAACGAAACTGAAATCGGATTCGTACGATCTCACAGCGCCTCATCCCCGAGGATGATTGACATCGTCTCGTTTCACGGATGTCATGGTGATCACCAGGGTGAGGACCGACCCGCCGGCGACGGCACTGCCACGTCGACGCAGGTCGGACCAGGAACAGCCCTTGGATCAGACCTCCTTCCAGGAAGTTGGACCACCGGAGGTCAGATGGACCACTGGATTCGGCCACATACCTCCCCGCACGGGGCAGGTGGCCGAGGGACGAGGATGCATGAGCAGCAACACTTCCCCCACTGGTGTACAGCACCAGGGAGAAGCCTCACAGAGCGAGACCCCTGTGCTCAGTACGCCCTACGGACAGTCTGAAGGCGTACGTCGCCAGTCCGTCTTCCAGGCGGCTGCGAACGCCGCGGCACCGCATGCGCGTTCGGCCAACGCTGTCTCAAGCGGCACGAAGGAGGAGCAGGGCAGCACCGAGGAGATCGAGGCGGTCGTCCCGACCCCGACCTCTGAGCCGGGCGCCGGCAGCGAGCCGGGCGATCAGCCGAGCACCGAGGGCGCCTCGGGAGCCGAGAGCATCGTCAGCGCTGAGAGCACCGGCGGTACCGACACTATCGGCAATGCCGACAGCACCGGCAGTGGCGGTCATCCCACCGCAGCCGGCCTGGCCCCCTCCTCCTTCCCCGCGGCCACGTACCCCGATGCGGAGTCGACCCTGGACGAGCCCCGGCGTCGTCGCCGTTGGCCCCTGGGGGTCGCGGCCGCCGCGCTGCTCCTGCTGGGCGTCGTCGGTGCCGGTGGCTACGCCTACGCCGCGCACTACGACGGCCGGGCCGTCCCGGGGACCACCGTGGCCGGCACCGACGTCTCCGGCAAGAGCCGGGAGGAGGTGGTCGCCGCCATTGAGGAGCGCGTGAAGGGCACCAAGGTCGACATCTCCGGGGACGTCACCGCCAGCGCCTCCCTGGCAGACCTGGGAACCACCGTGGATGCTCAGGCCACCGCCGATGCCGTCATGGCTCGAGGCAATACGCTCGGCGAGAAGTTCCACGCTCTGGTCTCCAAGGGCGAGGTCCCGGTGGTCACCACCACCGACAAGACCAAGGTGAGCAGCTACGCCACTTCTCTGATCCCGGAGGACCGCGCCAAGGCACGCAACGCCACCGTGGTCCTCGGTGAGGACGGCACCACCTTCACCACCACGAGCTCGGCCAAGGGCTCCTCGCTGGATGCCGACGCCCTGGCCCAGGCCGCGCAGAAGGCCGCTACCTCCCTGGACTCGTCGTCAATCTCTATGACGATCACGAATGCCGACCCGAAGGTCTCCGACTCCGACGCCCAAAAGGTTGCTGACGAGGCCAACAGCTGGGTCGCCCAGGACGTCACCATCACCATGGGTGAGGACTCCTACACGGCGGAGAGCACGGACAAGGCCTCGTGGATCACGGTGAAGAACTCGACCGACACCGCCCCGACCATCGCCGTGGACTCCTCAAAGGTCTCCCAGTGGGTGAAGACACAGGCCGAGGAGGCCAGCTCCGAGCCCGTCACCGGCGAGCGCAACATCAATGCCAGCGGCCAGGTGGTCTCCACCCCGACCGAGGCCAAGGACGGTAAGACCGTCAACAACGTCGATGCGGTCGCCTCCTCGATCACGCAGTCCCTGGGCAGCAGCAAGGCCTACTCCGGCTCCTTCGAGGCGACGACGGTCAAGGCGGATTGGAAGGAGCGCACCATCGCCAATGGCGCGGAGAAGCTGCCCTACCAGGCCGCTCCGGGTGAGAAGTGGGTCGACCTCAACCTGTCGAGCAAGACGGTGACCGCCTACGAGGGCGCAACCGTCGTGCACGGTCCGGTCTCCATCGTCGACGGCGCCGCCGAGACCCCGACGGTGACCGGCACCTACAAGGTCTACCTGCAGTACGAGTCCCAGACCATGCGGGGCGAGAACGCCGACGGGTCCCCCTATGTCGCCGAGAACGTCCCGTGGGTGAGCTACTTCTACAGCGGCTACGCCTTCCACGGCGCGGGGTGGCGCTCCAGCTTCGGGTACTCCGGTTCCCACGGCTGCGTCAACATGCCGGTCCCCGAGGCGCAGTGGATCTACAACTGGGTCGACACGAACACGGTGGTCCACAGCCACTACTGAGCCGGAATCGACCGAGTCGCGACTGGGGCGGGGCACTTTCCTGACAAGGAGGTGCCCCGCCCCAGTCGTGAGTCCTCAGGAGACCGCCTGAGGTCCTCTCTCCAGGAGCGCCACGAAGCCCTCCTCATCGAGAATCGCCAGCCCCAGCTCACGGGCCTTGGTCTCCTTGGAGCCCGCCTTGTCCCCCACGACGACGAAACTCGTCTTCTTCGAGACGCTGCCGGAGGCCTTGCCGCCGCGCGAGACGATGGCCTCCTTGGCACTGTCCCGGGTGAATCCCTCCAGGGAGCCGGTGACCACGACGGTCAGGCCCTCCAGGGTGCGCGCCGGCTCCTCCTGCTGGTCCGAGGCATCCTCCCGGGTACGGACCCCGGCGGACTCCCAGCGGCTGAGGATCTCGCGGTGCCAGTCGACCTCACGCCACCGCGCCCAGGACTCGGCAATAGTGGGGCCGACGCCGTCGACCTCGGCCAGCTCGGCGACGTCAGCCCGACACAGGGCCTCCAAGGACCTGAAACGCGCCGCCAGGGCGCGGGCGGCAGTCGGGCCGACGTGACGCACGGACAGGGCCACCAGAATGCGCCACAGTGGACGGGTGCGGGCCTGCCGGAGCTGGGAGAGCATGGCGGTCGCGTTCTTTCCCGGTGCCGTCGCCTTCTTGACCCGTCCGTCGGCGTCATAAGTCTGCTTGGTCCAGAAGAAGCGGCTCAGGCGCCAGTCGCCGGTGGGGACCCCCCGGCGGGAGACGGGACGCCAGACGAAGACCTCGCGAAGGTCGTCCTCGGTCAGGTCGAACAGAGTGGCCTCGCCGGTGAGCACCGGTACCTGCTCGGTGATCCCCGACTGCTTCAGGAGCTCCTCGACGGCCTCCACCCGCTGGGAGACGTGGAGGGAGTCGAGCTCGCCGGGCGAGAGGCTGAGCCGTCCGCGTTCGGTCTCCAGGCTCCGCCCTGCCGCGAGCGCGGTCAGGGCCTCGCGGCGTCCGGCGTCGGGTCGGGTGAGGGCGCCGGCGGCCTCGTCTCCCAGTCCTTCGACGTCCAGGGCGCCCCGGGAGCCGATGTGGGCGATCCGCTCGGTGAGCTGGGCGGGGCAGGAACGGGTGTTGGGGCAGCGCAGGTCGACGTCGCCGTCCTTGGCCGGTGCCAGCTCGGTGCCGCAGGAGGGGCAGTGCGTCGGCATGACGAAGTCCCGCTCGGTGCCGTCACGCAGGTCGGCGACCGGCCCTAGGATCTCAGGGATGACGTCGCCGGCCTTGCGCACGATGACCATGTCCCCGATACGCACGCCCTTGCGGGCCACCTCGGTGGCGTTGTGGAGGGTGGCGCGGGCCACCGTCGAGCCGGCGACGAGGACCGGTTCCATCATGCCGAAGGGCGTGACGCGTCCGGTGCGCCCGACCTGGACGGCGATGTCCAGCAACCGGGTGCGGACCTCCTCGGGCGGGTACTTGTAGGCCGTGGCCCAGCGGGGCACTCGGGAGGTGTGACCGAGGCGGCGCTGGAGGGTATGGTCATCGAGCTTGAAGACGATGCCGTCGATCTCGTGGATGAGGTCGTGGCGGTGGTTGGCGTAACGCTCGATGTAGGCCTCACGCTCAGCCCGTCCCCGGACCACGGTGTTGTAGGGGGACACCGGCAGCCCCCAGCCGGCCAGCAGCTCATACCACTCGTGCTGCCGGGTGGGGAGCCTCTCCCCCGGTGCGGGGGTGATCGCGCCGACCCCGTGGGCGATCATCGCCAGGGGTCGGGAGGCGGTGACGGCGGGGTTCTTCTGGCGCAGCGAGCCCGCAGCCGCGTTGCGGGGGTTGGCGAAGACCTGCAGGAGGGGGGCGCCGTCCTTCTGCCGCCGCAGGTTGCGGGTGCGGCGCTCCTCGTTGAAGGCCTCGAAGTCCTGGGTGGGGAAGTAGACCTCGCCGCGCACCTCGAGCAGGGAGGGGTGGGCGTCGCCGGCCAGGACCAGGGGGACCGAGCCGATGGTGCGCACGTTGCCGGTGACGTCCTCACCGGTCGTGCCGTCACCGCGGGTCGCGGCCCGAGTGAGGATCCCGTCCTCGTAGGTCAGGGCCACGGCCAGGCCGTCGATCTTGACCTCGGCGGTCATGGCGAGCTCGTCGTCGCCGACCCCGGTCTCGGCGACCATGCGCTCGGCCCACTCCTGGACCTCGTCAAGGGAGAAGACGTCCTGGAGGGAGTACATGCGCTCGTGGTGCGGGGCGGGGGCGAAGTCGGTGACGGCGCGCCCACCCACGGAGCGAGTCGGTGATCCGGCTCTGGCCAGGAGGGGGTGGGCTGCCTCCAGCTCCTCCAGCTCCCGGTAGAGGACGTCGTAGTCGGCGTCGGACAGGGGGCTCTCGGCGTCGATCGCGTTGTAGTAGGCGTCGCGGGCCGCCTCGATGTCACGCACCAGCTCACTCCAGCGTTCCCGGGCGGCAGTGGGGATGACGCTCAGATCCACGGGGCTCTGCTGATCGGAGTGTGCCGAGGCGGGGGCCTGGCTAGGAGCGGAGCCGCGGGGCACGTCGGTGTCAGTCATGGGGCCATCTTCCCTCAACCGGGTTCACACCGGGTTCTGCGCGTATCCACAGTGAGCATGAGCATCCCCGAATGGAGAGGTTGTCCACACCCGGTGCTGCCCGCCGGCGACGTGACGGACGACAGCGGTGATTCTGGAGGAATGAGCGCTACCGCCGACGTCCTGGACCTCCCCTCACCCCTGCCGAGGGAGGCCTCGTTCTCGTTGTGCCGGCAGTCGGTGGGTGAGGTCGCCGCGGACGCGGCTCTCGCCGCCTTGGCCGGCCCGTGGCACCTTGCGGTCCTGGATGGACCTGACCGCGGCCTGGTGATCCCTGTCAGGGACGGCGCCTTCCTGGGGCGGGGAGAGGTTCTCAGCGACCCGTTGATCTCACGCCGTCATCTGCGCCTGCGGCTTCATGGCGGCCATGTCCTGGCGCAGGACTGCGGATCGGCCAACGGCTCCTACCGCTACTGGCACCTGGGGCTGTGGCTGCGTGCTCGCGGGGAGATGCGGCTGAGGGAGGGGGCGCTCCTGAGGCTGGGAGGCAGCGTGCTCGAGCTGCGCAGGCGCCCCTGCGACCTGGTGGTGGCGGCCCCTGCGGCGCCGGCTTCGTCAACGGCATGGTTGATGGCGGGCACACTGGTCTGCGTCCTGGTCATGGCCGGCTCGGCGGCGATAGCGGTCAGGACGGGGAGCCGCGGTGCGATGGGCATGATCATGGTGGCGCCCATGATCGCGATGACGATCATGCGCCTGGTGCCGTTCCTGCAACGCCGGCGAGCCCAGCGCACCGGGAGCGCCGGCGGGTCCCGATGGCGTGGTCGCCGGCGCCGCCGAGGATGCCGACCGGGTTGGAGGCACGGCGAGCCGGACCCTGCCACGATGCTGCTGGCCGTCGCGGCACGGTCCAGCATGTCTCATCCCGTCCGGGGTTCCGAGGCCGAGGGCCCGACGCCGGTGTCGACCTCCCAAGAGGTCCTGACCGCCTGGAGTGCCGAGCGCCGACGACGCTGCGTCCTGTCGCTCTCCGACGGCGAGAGCGTGGCCCTGTCGGGCAAGGGGGCCGGGAACGCACTGAGATGGTGGTGCACCCAGCTCCTGGCCCGCGATGAGGTCCGGGTGACCGTGATGGATGACCTGCCGGGAGACCCCCAGGATGGGCACGCGGGTGATCGGGACAGGGAGGAGCGTGAGGAGGCAGGCGACCGGCTGGGGCTCCACCTCACCTGGGGTCCGCAGGCACGCCCTCATAGCGCGCTGATACTGACCTGCTCGCGTGATGAGGTCCCGCCGCAGGCACTGTGCACGCGGCCCGCTCCGGCAGGGGCGCCATCGTGCTCACCGACCTGGTGGGATGCGGTTCGCCACCTGAGCCGCTCCCGGATCACGTCACCGCCGCAGGGGTCGTCCCATGTCGACGGCATTCCCGATCTGGTCCCCCTCAGTGCGGTCATGGACGACCTCGACGCCCACGAGCTGCGGACTCGGTGGGAGGAGCAGTCACGCTCGCCGGCCCGGGATGCCCCGGCGTTGTCGGCGGTGCTCGGAGTGGGATCGCGGGGGCCGGTGAGCGCCGACCTGGTGGCGGACGGCCCGCACGCCCTGCTGGCCGGGACGACGGGTTCAGGAAAATCCGAGCTGCTCATCTCGTGGCTGGTGCAGCTGGCGCTGAGTCGGGCACCGGATCGCCTGACACTGGTACTCGTCGACTACAAGGGTGGTGCCGCCTTCGGTCCTCTCGCCGGCCTGCCGCACACGGCCGGGGTCCTGACGGATCTGGATCCTGCCGGCACTCAGCGAGCCCTGTCCTCCTTGGAGGCCGAGGTACATCGCCGCGAGCGGATCCTGGCCGCCCATGGCGCCAAGGATCTCTCCTGCCTGCCGCCACGGGTCGTCGTCCCCGATCTGGTGGTGGCGGTGGACGAGTTCGCCACCTTGGCCGGTGAGCACGCCGAGGTCCTGGAGTCTCTGGTGCGCATCGCCGCCCAGGGACGCAGTCTGGGGATCCACCTCATTCTGGCCACTCAGCGCCCTCAGGGGGCCGTGTCACCGGCGATTCGAGCCAACACCTCCCTGCGAGTGTGTCTACGAGTACTCGACGCCACTGACTCCAGAGACGTCCTGGGGCACGACGGGGCCGCTCGGCTCGGTCATCATCCCGGCAGAGTCCTGATCAGTGGAGCCGGCGGCGAGCAGGAGGACGACCCCGGCCCACGAGGTCTCGGCAACGGACCTATTGGCCCTAGCAGCCCTAGCAGCCAGGTGCTTCAGGCCCCCTGGTGCGGCTCGACGCGTGAGGTCCAAGAGATCGTTGACCTCGTCTCACGCGCAGCCGAGGGACACGCCTCTCCGTGGCGCCCGTGGGCGCCGGCCCTGCCCATCTCGATCAACGCGGCCGAGGCACTCGAGCTGGGACGGTTCCAAGGCCCCCAGGCACCCGGTGGGACTGAGAAGCAGGGGGAGGATGGGGCGCTCGCCCTCGCGGACCTCGCCGGCCACGCACCACCGACCATCCACGACGACCGTCTTCTTCTCGCCGTCACCGACCTTCCTCGCCAGCAGAGCCTCGGGGTGTGGCACTGGTGGGTCGCTCGCCCGTTGCTGGTCCTCGGGGCCCCGAGGTCGGGGCGTTCCACTCTCGTCGTCTCGGCCGCGACGGCGGCACTGAGCTCGGGCAGAGGGGTGCACCTGTGCGGGCTCGCTCCGCCGGCCTCCGACGGCTCCGGCGGGGCCACGGACGCTGCCTCACCCGTGCGCGGACTCCTCACCCACCCCGGAGTGGGCACGGTCGTCGGTACGGAGGACCCGCGGCGCCTGGCCCGGTTGTGGGGGCTTGCGGCCAGTGGGCGGCTGGGCGGGGACCTGCTGTGCCTCGATGACGTCGACGCACTCATCCCGACCATCGATGAAGTGCTGGGCCCAGGTCAGGGCAACGCCCTGCTGGAGACCGTCATCCGAACCGCATCCGCAACGGGCACTCCCCTGCTGTTGACCGCCCCGTTGGGCGCGTCCACCGCCCGGTGGGCCGGATCCATGGGGCTCAGGCTGGTTCTCGGTGCGTCCACTGGCACGCAGGCCGCCCTCGCAGGTCTTCCACGCGGGGTGGTCACCGGAGGCGTCCCAGGGCGGGGCGTCATCCTGGACGGAGCGGCGACGACCGCCTGTCAGATCGTGCTCCGGGAGGACCCCCCTGTGTCCGGCTCCGACCGCGACGGCGGCCGTGTGCTGCGGCTCGAGCCGCTGCCGACACGGCCCACCTGGAAGGACGTTCCGGACGGTACCTGGGCTGTGGGAGGGGACGCGGCAGCACCGGTCGCCCTCCCGGCTCACACCAGTGTCCTGGTCACCGGGCCACCCGGCTCGGGGCGCTCCACGACCCTGCGGGCACTGGCTCAGGCGATTCCTTCAGACGCGCTCGTTGTCGACGACCTGGACCTGGCGGACGTGGCCACCACCACTCAGGTGGAGGCCGCGCTGGCACGCTCCGAGGTGGTTCTGGCCTCCGCCTCGACGGAGAAGGTCGCCACGACCTTCCGCGGCGCGATCTCCACCATGCGTGAGCGCGAGGCCATCGTCGTGCTGTGGCCCGGTCTGCGTCATGCCGATCAGGCAGCCGGCATGTCCTTGCGGGCTGTCACCGACCCGAGGGCGATGACGCTTCCTGGTCGTGGAGCACTCGTCCATCGCGGAACGTGCCTGCCCATTCAGGTCGTGCTGCCGCGGCCCGAAGACGATGACCGTCCTATTGAATAGTCTGTTTAACAGGCATTCTCAATGATGGAAAGTGGTGTTATCTCAATACCTCAGCCTCCTGTGAGGATCACGACAGGGTATCGGCACAGGTCTCATGATCGAGGTCTTGCCCGCTGCCCCACGTCATGTGAAAGTTGTTCTCAGACGCGGCCGCCGTCCCCTGTCAAACCGGACCGGCGATAGCCGTATGACCGATGACCTTGTAGGGGGCCTTTATGGACTGGCGCAGCCAAGCCGCATGTCTCACCGTTGACCCGGAGCTCTTCTTCCCCGTGGGGAACACCGGTCCCGCCATTGCCCAGATCGCCAAGGCGAAAGAGGTGTGCGGCCGCTGCGAGGTGGTGGACACCTGCCTGAAGTGGGCACTGGAGAACGGTCAGGACGCCGGCGTCTGGGGAGGCATGAGCGAGGATGAGCGTCGTTCCCTCAAGCGTCGGGCGGCTCGCGCGCGCCGATCATCCTGAAAACTGATCGACTTCTTCGTGTCGCGGTGTTCGCACGGTTAATCGTGCGAACACCGTTTTTGTCGATCCAGGTGTTTTCAGCAGCCCGGATTCGAAAGGTCAGGCTTCAGCCCTGGCAGCCCTCTGGCTAAGGCGGGCGTGAATGACGACGTCGGTCCCCCCGCCGCTCAGAGGCTCCCAGTCAATGACCCCCCGCAGCTCCCCACGCACGAGCGTGGTGACGATCCGCGTTCCCAGACCGGTCATGAGGGTGTCCGATGCAAGGCCTGCACCGTTGTCCATCACGTGGACCTCGAGGTGGTCCTCGTCGCGGTGGGCCGTGACTGTCACTCGGCCGTCACGTCCGTCAAGGCCATGCTCGACGGCATTGGTCACGAGCTCGGCCAGCACCGTGGCCAGCGCCTGAGCCGTGTCGGCATCGACCACGCCGAAGGAGCCTTCCAGCTTGGTGCTGACCTCACCTGTGGGCGTGGCCACAACCGCGGCCATGCGCAGGATGGAGGAGAAGACCTCGTCGAAGTCCACGTGCTCGTTGACGTTGTGGCTCAGGGCGTCGTGGACGGTGGCGATGGTGGTCACCCGACGCTCGGCCTCGGACAGGGCCTGACGGGTCTCCTCGTTCGAGGCACGGCGGGCCTGCATGCGCAGCAACGCCGACACCGTCTGCAGGTTGTTCTTGACCCGGTGGTGGACCTCCCGGATGGTGGCGTCCTTATTGAGCAGGACCTGCTCACGCCGACGCACCTCGGTGACATCACGGACCAGGAGCGCAGCCCCGGAGCGGCGTCCTCGGAGCGTCAGGGGAATGGAGCGCAGAGAGAGGAACACTCCTCCGACCTCGACCTCGGTGAGCCAGGCCTGCCGCCCCATGAGGACCACGGCCAGCGTCTCATCGACGGGGGTGCGGGCAGGAATGATCGAGGTGACGGCCTCAGCCAGCTGGATCCCCTCCAGCTCGCCCTCGATCCCCAGGCGGTGGAAGCAGGAGCGCCCGTTGGGGCTGACGTAGACGATCCTCCCCTCCTCGTCCAGGCGCAGGACGCCGTCGGCCACGCGCGGTGTACCGTGGCGGATCGTGGTGCCGGCACCTTGGATGGGGAAGTCGCCCGAGGCGGTCATCTGGCACAGGACCTCGGCGATCTCCTCCATCTCCCGCTCAACGATGCGCCCGCCCCGGATGACGCCCACCGAGGTCTCCCGAGTGACGACGGCGATCGGTGTACCGGCGTGGACAACCGGGATGTACTCCTCCTGGACCGCGGCGGTACCGGTCCAGTAGGGCTCGGCGGCGTCCTGAATCTGAGAGGTGGACAGCGACTCCATGGCCATGGCCTCACGCGAGGCCGGCATGCGCCGCCCGACGACGTCCTCGAGGTGGACGGTGGTTCCACCAGACGGGCGGGTATGGCCTGCGGCAATGAAACGCCCCGCGCGGGTACGCACCCACAGGACCAGGTCAGAGGTGGATAGGTCCGCAATCAGCTGCCAGTCGGCCACCAGCTGGTGGATCCAGTCGAGGTCGGCCTCGGCGAGGTCGACTGCGTCTCTGAGGGCGCTGGGCAGAAGATTAGGCACCTCTCAAGGTTATCGGCAGTGAGCGGACCCGGCTCGTTGAGCCGACTCATTGCCAAGCAGGACACATGTTCGGGACCTGAGCAATCCCGTACTCAACCGTACGAGCCGCGTCACGGCTCCCGGCCCCGCCATGATCGGAGCATGCCCCGGCCCGGTGAAACATGACAGGATCGCACCATGAGGAAGACCATCACCATCACCTATCCCGCAAGTCCGGCACGCACCGCGCAGATGCTCGCCGACCCCGCCTACCAGGAGGAACGGGTCTCGCGAGCCGGGCTCGACAACGCCTCAGTCGACGTCGCTCAGCGCGGCCAGGGGTTCGTCTCCACCATCGCCGGGAGCGTCCAGCCCGCCCAGCTGCCCTCGGTCGCCTCGCGGTTCGTGCGCTCGGCGGTGTCCTTCACCGTAGCCGAGTCCTGGGGCGAGCCGAAGGACGACGGATCACGCTCCGGCGGCTACGACGTGACGATCAAGAACGCCCCGGTCAAGGTCAGTGCCACCTCCACCATGGCTCCAGCCGCGGACGCCGCCGGTGAGGCCACCACCCTCACCGTCGACGTCGATCTCAAGGTCACTGTGCCCCTGGTGGGCAAGACCATCGAGGAGAAGGCCATGGGCATGGTGGGCCGAGTCGTGGCGGACGAGGAGCGCCGCGCCACCGCTTGGCTCGCCGAGCACTGATCCCCGTCTCCATCGCATCTCGATCTCTCACCTCGGTCATTCACTGTGCGCTACGTCGCCCGGTGCTGTTATTCCCGTGCTGCGCCCCTGTCCGCCAGTGGCGCAGCACGGGGCCGTGTACCGGTTCCGACACCGAGTCGCACCCTGTTTCATGGCACGATCAGGCCATGAGCACATCCAACACAGCCGCCTCCGCCCCTAACGCCGTGTGGGCCGAGCGCGCGGGCACCCGGCAGTACATCGGTCGCAACTCCTCCGGCGCCGAGGTCCGCATCGGCATGGGGCCGGGCGAGTTCTCCCCCGGCGAGCTGATGAAGATCGCGTTGGCCACCTGCAACACCCTGTCCGCCGACCACCGTCTGGCCAAGGCTCTGGGAGAGGACTTCGAGGCCACCGTGGGCTGCTCGACCGTCAAGAACGACGCCGAGGAGCGCTACGAGTCCTTCCAGGTCGAGATCGTCACCGATCTGTCCTCGCTCGACGCCGATCAGCGCGAGCTGCTGAACCAGCGGGTCGCAAGCGCCGTCGACCGTCACTGCACCGTGGGTCACACCATCGAGCACGGCGCTTCCTACACGACGACGATCGTCGACCCCAACGAAGACTGAGCGCTCAGCGCCCCATCCGCTGAACCGGCCGCCGTCCCCGAGGCCCCCCTGTGCCATCAGGTAAGGAGACCACCGTGAACACCTCCCGCTCTGGGCGCTCCACCGCGCTGGAACGTGCACTCGACAAGGCCATCGCCATCCCGGCCGCCCGCATCGAGGAGCGCGTCGCACGGATGCGTCGGGACCGCCCCGGGGCCGACGCCGCCGAGCTCGTCGAGATGGCCGCCTCCCGCTTCCGGCGGGACGCGGGTCTGTCGTCGGGGGCCGTCGGGGCCTCCGCGGCCATACCGGCCATCAGTACGGGCGCGGCCGCCGCTCTGACTGTCGGCCAGAGCGCCGCCTTCATCGCCTCGGCCGTCACCTACGTTCTCACTGTCGCGGAGATCCAGGGGGTCCATGTCGTCGACACCGAGCGCCGTCGGGCCCTGGTTCTCTCCGCCCTCCTGGGCAAGGAGGGCTCTGAGGCGGTTCAGGGCCAGCTGGGCCTGTCCTCGATGTTCTGGGCGGCTCAGCTGCTCATGCAGATGCCCCTGCCCTCGGTGAAGTCGATCAATGCCCACCTCATCAAACGGGTGGCCAAGCGCTCGGCCGCCAAGGGCGGGGCGCTGGCGCTGGGGCGCCTGCTCCCCTTCGGGATCGGGGCCGCCATCGGCTGGTCCGGAGGCCGGGCACTGGCCAACCAGGTCATTGAGGGGGCACAGGCGGCGCTGGGACCCCAGCTCGCTCTGGGCGGCTACGTCGACAACTCCCACGTCGAGGTGATCGACGCATGAACGGATTCGGCAGTGCCAGCGAGCCGTCGCCGTCGGCCGCCCAGTACCCGGCGCTCGCGCAGATGGGGCTCGTCCCCCCGCCGGACGTCGACGTCGCCTACGAGAACCTCCTGGCGGACGTTGTGACCAATGGGACCCCGAAGTCCGACCGCACCGGTACCGGAACGCGTTCGCTCTTCGCCCGCCAGCTGCGCTACGACCTGGGACGTGGCTTCCCGCGTATCACCACGAAGTTCGTGGCCATGAAGGCCGTCAAGGGCGAACTGCTGTGGTTCCTGCGCGGGGACACGAACGTGCGCTGGCTCCAGGAGCGGGGCATCACGATCTGGGACGAGTGGGCCGATGATTCCGGCGAGCTGGGGCCGGTCTACGGCTCGCAGTGGCGCTCCTGGCCCACCCGGGACGGGGATGCGATCGACCAGATCTCCAGTCTTATCGGCACGCTGCGCACCGACCCGGACTCGCGGCGCATGCTGGTCTCGGCCTGGAACGTCTCCAAGCTGGGTTCCATGGCCCTGGCCCCCTGCCACGCCTTCTTCCAGTGCTACGTGGCCGATGGCCGCCTGAGCCTGCAGATCTACCAGCGCAGCGCCGACCTGTTCCTGGGGGTGCCCTTCAATATCGCCTCCTACGCGCTGCTCACCCACATGCTCGCCCAGCAGTCGGGCCTGGAGCCCGGCGAGCTCATCTGGACCGGCGGGGACTGCCACATCTACGACAACCATGTCGAGCAGGTCCGCACCCAGCTCTCCCGGGTGCCGAGCGCCCATCCCTTCCCGACGCTGCGCCTGGAGCGGGCCGAGTCCATCGACGCCTACGACATGGATGACATCGACGCCTCCCAGGGCTACGAGCACCACCCCACGATCAAGGCCCCGGTCGCGGTATGAGCGGCCTGGGGATGATCTGGGCCCAGGACGTCACCGGCATCCTGGGGGCCGACGGCGGCATGCTGTGGCGTGTGCCGGCGGACTTCGCCCACTTCAAGGCCACGACCATGGGCTGCGGACTGGTCATGGGACGCACTACCTGGGAGTCATTGGGAGGCCCCCTGCCCGGGCGGCGTAACGTGGTTCTCACCCGTGACCGGTCCTGGCGGGCTGAGGGGGCGACCCGTGCCGGCTCGCTGCGTGAGGGGCTCTCGGTGGCGGCGCGGGGCCTGACCGCCGACCTGGGGCACGATCCTCGTGAGGGGGATGCTGCCGGGCTGCCCCGCCTGTGGGTCATCGGCGGCGGAAGCGTCTACGAGCAGGCTCTGGCCGACGGTCTGCCCGATGTGCTCGTCGTCAGCGTCCTGGACCTCGATGCCACCGAGCGGGCCCGCGAGCGCGGCCTGCCCGACTCAGTGCTGGTGCGCGCACCGGGGATCAGCACTCAGGAGTGGGCCATCGACCCGGCCCGCTCCGACCCGCAAGGGCAGTGGCGCCCCGTGTCGGGGGACGCGCGCTGGCGAGTGGAGACCTGGCGGCACCTCTAGACGCGCTCAGTGGGCACAACAGGTCTTCAGTGGGCGGCATCATAACGGGCCCGCGCCTCAGTGACAGCACCGAGGTGGTCGGTGGCCCAGGCCTCAACCTGAGCGAGCGCCTCCGCCAGCCCCTTCCCTGAGTCAGTGAGCTCGTAGGTCACTCGCGGTGGGATCTCTGGATACTGATGGCGCTCAAGAAGTCCATCGCGTTCAAGCCCTCGTAGCGTCTGGGTGAGCATCTTCGTGGAGATACCGTCGACTTGAACCGATATCTCCTTGAAGCGCTGCGGCCGGTCCGCATGATGCAGCGCCCCGATAACGAGCACGGTCCACAGGTCACCGAGCGACTTGAGTAGGGGGCGTGAGGGGCAGTTGCGGCTGTAAGGGTCGGGGGCCATCTCCCCCGCCTTATGCGTGCCGGTCGGCTGCTCAGTGTCGGCCACATTGTCTCCTCGTGTGCTTGGTCGCTGATCCGTCGTCGGACGCCCACGAGTGTGAGCGGCCGACGACGGATGTTGGCGACAGGCTACCTGCGGATCGTGCGCCTCACTCAGCGACGACGGCGAGTCCCCCGGTCCAACCGATCTGCTCAGTAACGCCCAGGGCGATGCCCAGCGCCCCGAGCGCCTCCAGACGCTCTGCCCGCTTGAGCTCTCCGGCGTCCGCCCACCTCAGCCCGGCGGCTTCGACGAACGAGCGCAGGCTCGCCTTGGCCTCGGCGGAGTCGGCGGCGGCCAGAACAGTGGCCGGGCGACCGCCAACGGTTCCGGCGGCGAGGACGGCCGCGAAGACGGTGTTGAAGGCCTTGACCACCTGGGCGCCCGGGAGCTTCACGGCGAGCTCGGCAGCCGCAGAGCTACCGGCCTGCACGACGGAGTCAAGGGTGGTGAAGTCCAGGGGGTTGGTCGGGTCGACGACGACCTTGCCGGCGAAGGCCTGCCCGCCATAGGTGGCGATGACGTCGTCGATGGCGGCGTACGGCAGGGCGAGGACGACGATGTCGCCGCTCAGGGGCGAGCCGATCTCGGCGACGTCGACACCCGACAGGCCGGTGACCTTGGAGGTGTCACGGACCAGGACCTGAGTGCTGGCGCCGGCCTTGACCGCCAGGCCTGCGACGGCTGATCCGATGTTGCCGGCGCCGATGATGGAGATGGAGGGGACGGACATGAGAGCTCCTTGAGCGTTAGTTGTTGAACGAACAACTAAACTCTCTCACACGCACTCACTTTCCGATAGAGAGTGACTGTATGACAGAGATCACTGATTGTCGTCCCGCACGCTCCCTGTCATCACTGACACGCCGAGCGCCGCGGTCCTCTCGCCGCTCAGAGCAGCTTCTTGGAGGTGAGCCAGTCGGTGGCGATGACCTTGGAGCTGAGCTTCTCACCGGTGGAGCGCTGGTTGAGGGCGCGCAGCTCGTCGGGTGTCAGCAGGGCCGAGACCCGGTTGATGGCGGTGGCCGCGATGGCCGGCAGTGAGGCGGAGACCAGCGGGGTGACGTTCTGCGGGAGGATGAGCATCTGAGGGTCGGACAGGATGACGAGGTCCTTGACCCCGATGGCGGGATCGGAGGAGTAGATGTCGGCGACGTCGACGGTGCCGTCGGTGAGCGCCTTGACGGTCAGCGGTCCGCCGGAGTCCTCCACCGGCGTGACGGAGGCGTCGACGCCGTAAACGGCCTTGAGTCCCTTGGGACCGTAGGGGCGGGTAGTGAACTCCGAGTTCGCGGCGATGGTGATGGGCCGCCCCAGTGAGGCCAGGTCGCCGATGGAGGTCAGGGAGTGGGCCCGGGCGGTGGCCTTGGTGACGGTCAGGGAGTCCTGATCCGTCGCTTCGGCCGGATTCAGGACGGTCAACGAGTGCGGCAGAGTCCTCAGCAGGGTGTCCTGGATGGAGGCAGTGTCACTGGCGGTGCGGGAGGGGGCTGCGGTGCCGGCCGCGGCGGTAGGGCTGCCTGAGGCGGAGGTCTTGCTGTAGTACTCCAGCAGGTTGCCGCCGTATTCGGGGATGACGTGGATCTTGCCGGCCTCGAGCTCGGGCAGGTAGACCTCCCGTTGGCCGATCTGGTACTGGCGGGTGACGGTCAGGCCGGTCTTCTCCATCATCTGGGCGTAGAGCTCGGCGATGATCTCGTTGGAGTAGTACTGCTGGCTGCCGATGATGATCGGGCCACCGGAGTAGCCCCCGGAGGCCCGGTCAATGGCGAAGGGGTCGGTGTCGGAGCAGGCGCTCAGGGCGAGCAGGCCGGTGGCCGCGCCGACGCCGGCCAGCAGACCACGTCGCGTCAGCTGCTTACCGGGGCGCGGGTTGGACTGTGCAGTCATGCTGATTCCTTCCGGTGCTGCCGGGCACCCGGGGGCGTGACGCCCCATTGGATGAGGGCGAAGAGGGCCTCGGAGGCCAGGGCGAGGGCGATGACCAGGAGCGCCGAGGCGAGCATCATGACGTAGTCCTGGGTCTTGAGGCCCAGGAACATGAGCCGGCCGAGCCCGCCGGCGCCGGTGTAGGCGGCCAGCGTGGCGGTGGAGATGACCTGGAGACTGGCCGAGCGCAGCCCGCCGACGAGCAGCGGCGCCCCCAGGGGGATCTCGACCCGCCCCAGCACCTGCAACTCGCTCATGCCGCTGGCTCGAGCGCCGTCGACAGCCATGGTGGAGGCCGCCCGCACCCCGCTCATGGCTCCGGCCAGGACACTGGGCAGGGCCAGGATGATGAAGGCGATCATGGGGGCGCTCAGCCCGACCCCGAGCACGAGGCCGAACAGCGTGATGAGGCCCAGGGTGGGCAGGGAGCGGGCCGCGCCACTGAGCGGTTGCACCCAGGTGCGCCCGCGTCCGGTGTGCCCCACCCACCAGCCGGTGGGGACCCCGATGAGGGCGGCGATGAGGACACCGGCCAGGGAGTAGAGGATGTGCTGGACCAGCAGCGGGCCGATCCCCATGGCCCCGCTCCAGTGAGCGGGATCGGCGATGTACGCCAGTGCGGCCAGGACGAACCTCACGCCTTGCCCTCCTGGTTCTGTGAGGCGGCTGGGCCGGCTTCGGCACGCTTCCAGGTCCAGGGAAGGCACAGCCACCCCAGCGCGAGGACGAGCCCGTCCAGGACGAGCGCCAGGGCCGCGGTGGACACCAGGCCGGTGACGATCTCGGCGGTGATGCCACGCTGGAAGCCGTCGGTGAACAGCCAGCCGAGGCTGCGCACACCGAGGACCGCCCCAACAGTGGTCAGCGAGATCGTCGAGACCGTCACCACGCGCAGGCCCGTGAGGATGGCGGGGCCCGCGAGCGGCAGCTCGACGGTGAGGAAGCAGCGCAGGCGCCCCATGCCCATGGCTGTGGCGGCGTCCAGGACGCGTGCGTCAACGGCGTCGAGCGCGTCGGCAGTGGCCGGCACCAGGAGCGCCAGCCCGTAGAGGGTCAGGGCCACGATGACGTTGAGCGGGTCGCGGATGCCGGTGGCCAGGATGATGGGGAGGATGACGAACAGGGCCAGGGACGGGACGGCGTAGAGCAGCGAGGAGCCGGTCACGAGCACGGCGCGCAACGGGCGGGCGGTGCGGGCCAGCCGGGCGATGGGGATCGCCAGGACGAAGGAGGCGATGATCGCGGGAACCGCCTGGAGCAGGTGAGCCAGCAGGTGTCCGGCGATGGTGGGCAGGTTGGCCAGGACCCAGCTCATGCCCGCTCCTCCGCCTCCGTGGAGGACTCGTCGGCCAGGCGCCCGACGGCGCGACCGGCCCGGTCCAGGACGATGCGGGACTCGGCGACATCCTTGAGCCTCAACTGGCGTGCGGCGTCGTCGAGGCCGAGGAAGCGGGCGACGAAGTCGTCGGCCGGGTCGGCCAGCAGCTGGGGGCCGCTGCCGCGCTGGGCGACCTGGGCGCCTTCGCGCAGAAGGATGATCTCGTCGCCCAGAGCGAGGGCCTCATCGACGTCGTGGGTGACGAAGATGATCGTCTTGTCCAGCTCGGCCTGGATCCGGACCATCTCGCGCTGGAGATCGCGGCGCACGAGGGGGTCGACGGCGCCGAAGGGCTCGTCCATGAGGAGCACCCCCGGATCGGCGGCCAGGGCCCGGGCGACACCGACCCGCTGGGCCTGACCGCCGGAGAGCTGGTGGGGGTAGCGCCCGGCCAGGTCGCGCTCGAGGCCCAGCATGTCCATGAGCTCGAGCGCCCGCTGCCGGGACTCATGGCGCCCTACGCCTTGAAGGCTGGGCACCAGGGTGATGTTGTCGATGACGCGCCGGTGTGGCAGCAGCCCCGCGTTCTGCATGACATAGCCGATGGAGCGGCGCAGGGCGACGGCGTCACGGGCGGCGACGTCCTCGTCATCGATGAGGACCCGGCCGCTGGAGGGCTCCACCATGCGGTTGACCATGCGCAGCAGGGTGGTCTTGCCGCAGCCGGACGATCCCAGCAGGACGGCGGTGGTGCCGGCCTCGATGCGGGCCGTGAAGGAGTCGACGGCGGGAGAACCTGATTCGGGGCCCCTCCCGGCCGGGTACGACTTGGTGACGGCATCGAAGGTAATGGTGCTGCTCATTGCAGGTGCCGGGTGTCCTCTCATGGCCTCTGACGGCGCGTCCCGTTGGCGTATCGCCACCGTACCAGCCGCCACCTGCCGATCTGCCAGGTGTTGGCTTTTCCCAAGATGATTGGTGCAGGATTGAAAGCAAACACCCAGGTGCTCACCATCTACACGTCGATGGAGTCGACGAGCTGCTCCCACTCAACACCGCGGCAGTGCACGCTATTCCCGCACTGCGTGACTGAGGTGCTCAGGCCGCCAGCGACACGGCCTCATCGACTCGGAAGTCCCCCTTGAGCAGGGCCTGGACACCTTGCGCGTAGGAGCTTGCCGCAGGTCCAGCAGTCTGTTCCAGCACGCCCTCCAGCCAACAGGAGTAGGCGGCGCTGACGGCATTGGCAACATGGTTGAGAGCATTTCCGATCATGATGATCTCCTCGGTAAATCACGGGTGTATCAACGAGTTCTGCGTCCATCCCTGTCGACACCCACTACTGTAGGAGACCATATGATCATTCAGAATCTTCATTTCAACGTAAAGTGATCATCCATGAGTACCTTCTCCCCCACCAGCCGTCAGCGTCAGATCCTCAAGAGCCTGAGCACGACGACGATCATGAGCGTGAACGCCCTGTCGCGACTCACCGGCGTCTCCGGGGTGACGATCCGTCGCGACCTGGCAGAGCTCGCTCACGAAGGCCTGATCACCCGCGTTCATGGCGGCGCCCTGCGCGCGCCTCGACGCGGGGCCGGCCAACCGATCTCCCTGCGCCGCAGCGAGGATCTGGAAGCCAAGAGGGTGCTGGCCCGAGCCACAGCAGCACTCGTTGATGACGGGGAGAGCGTCATCATCGACAACGGAACTACCTGCGAGATGGTGGCTGAGAACCTCGTCGGGCGCGACATCCGGGTCCTGTGCCTGTCGCTGTCGGCGGCTGCGACGCTGGCCTCCGCACCCGGCCCGGTCGTCACCGTCCCCGGGGGGATCGTTGAGACCGACACGCTGGCGATGCTGACGACGACCGCAGTCGACGCCGTGCGCCGTTTCCGCGCCGACGTGGCCGTCCTGGGCGCCTGCGCGGTATCAGCGCAAAGCGGCCTGACCTGCACCGAAGATCATGACGCCGTCCTCAAGGCGGCCATCATCGGTTCATCATCCCGGTGTCTCATGCCGGCTCCGCCACGCAAGCTGACACGCTCGTCCACCTACGGCTTCGGCACGCTGAGCGACCTGGACACCCTGCTGACGACGACCGACATCGACCCGGAAACGCTGACAGGCTTGCGGGAGGCAGGCGTCTCCGTCGAGGTGCACGACGTGTAGAGACCTCTCCCCGGATCAGAAGGTCGGGCGCAGGGCGACGTCGTCGGAGTAGTCGGAGGCGACGAGCTCGACACGGTTGCCCTCGGGGTCGAGCACGGTGGCCTCGTAGTATCCGTCACCGGTCTGGCGAGGTCCGTCAATGACCGGCACGCCGGCCTCGGACATGTGGGAGGCCAGGCGGTCGACGTCCTCACGCCCGGGCAGGCCGAAGGAGACGTGAGCCCACCCCAGCTGGGCGGCCTCGCAGTGCTCGGCGAGCTCAGGACGGGTCATGATCTCCAGGCGGGTCCCCCGCTGGACCGCCGGGGTCTCAGCGAAGTGGAGGATGTGGGTGCGCAGGCCGGTCCTCGGGTTCTCATAGAGGCCGTTGGCGTGCCCGCCGAACCAGTGGGAGTAGAAGTCGCGGGCACTGTCGAGGTCAGCGACCCAGATGGCAACGTGGTCGAGGTGAGGCATGGTCATTCCCTTCCTGACGGTGAAGAATCACTGTCGACGATCAGAGATGATCGTACGATCACTCTTCCCGACAGCGATTTTCCGGCATTGAATCAACGGATTTCCGGAGTTCCGATCCGTTGACACCAACGGTAGAAGACCATACGATCATTGTCATTGCTCGTTCTCCAGCAAAACGATCGCCTCGTTGCCGCCGATGCGGAGGAAGCATGCGCGACAGTCCTCACGAGAGGCGCCGTACGATACTGCGCGCCCTGAGCCCCACCACAGTCCACAGTGTGCAGGCGCTGTCCCGGCTGACCGGGGTCTCGGTCATCACCATCCGCCGGGACCTGGCCGAGCTGGCCCACGAGGGCCTGGTGACCCGGGTCCACGGCGGCGCTTTGCGTGCACCGCGCCGTGGGGCCGCCCGGCCGGCCTCCATGCGTCGCAGGCAGGATGTGGAGATCAAGCGCCGTCTGGCGCAGGCCACCGCCGAGCTCATAGAGGACGGGGAGGCGGTCATCATCGACTCCGGGACCACCTGCGAGATGGTGGCCGAGCAGCTCGCCGGCCGCGACATCCGGGTTCTGTGCCTGTCGCTGGGCGCCGGTGCAGCAGTGGCCTCCGTGCGTGGAGCCGCAGTGACCATCGCGGGCGGCCCGGTGGATCCGGAGTCCCTCTCCCTGTTCTCCGCCGAGGCGGTCGAGGCGGTGCGCGCGTTCCGCGCCGACGTCGCGGTCCTGTCCACCTGCGCCGTGTCCACCCGCGAAGGCCTGACCGTCATGGAGTCCGACGACGCGATGGTCAAGCGCGCCATCATGGCCTCTTCCACCCGACGCGTTCTGCCGACCGCACCGAGCAAGATCGCCCAGACCAGCACCTACCGGTTCGGGCGTATCGAGGACCTCGACACGCTGCTGACAACAAGCCAGATCGCCCCCGACACCCTTGAGGAGATGCGGGGCGCCGGAGTCGACGTCGTGCTGTGCGACTAACGGAGAACGACCGGGTCGGAGCGGAGCGACTCGGCCCGGGAGGCTCCAGGATGTCCCCCGGAGTCTTCCGGGCTCAGGAGGCCGCCTGCTTGGTCACCCAGGCGATGAAGTTCTCCTCGCCGGTGCCGGTCAGCTCGGCCATCGTGTGCCCCTGCCCCCAGACGGTGGCGAAGTCGACGTTGCCGGCTCCGGCCTGCTGGAGCGCCAGGGCGAGATTCACCTCGACGGTGGAGGCCGTGTCGCCCTGGGCGATGCCAGTGCGGATGCGCCAGGCCGGGGCGATGGTGGAGCTGCCTCGCCCCTTGGAGTCCTGGGTGAGGTAGTACAAGGGGTCGTACATCGCCACGCGCGTGACCATGTCGGTGCCGACCGAGTCCTTGGCGGCCAGGTCCTTCTCGTAGGCGGCGACGCCGTAGTCCTTGTTCCAGCCCGACAGGCTCGCGTACCTGGACTGCCCCTTGGAGATGACCTCGCGGCTCAGGGAGGAGAAGTGCTGCTTGTTCTCCCCCGAGCCCATGACGAGGTTCTCGGTCTGGGCTCGGCCCACGCCGTCGAAGGCCCCCACGTCCTTGGAGACGTTCTTCTGGGAGGTGACGAAGCCCTGCAGGCCGGTGATCGTCGCAGTCTTCTTGGAGGCGTCGTAGGTGACCCACTGCGAGGAGGAGTTGAGGAAGGCGATGTACTCCTCCACCGTCTTGTAGGTGGTGGACTCACCACTGCCCTGACCGCCGCCTCCGGGAGTCCCCCCCTTGGGGGGCGTGCCGCCGGCGTCACTGGGCGGGGTTCCCGACGGCGCCCCGCCGCCCCCGCCGGGCCCCATCCCCGCCATCTCGGTGGAGGAGGGCGTGTAGGGGAAGGTGGTGGCCGCCAGGAAGTCGTTGAGGGACTTCTGGATGACCGCCACGAGGTGGTCGTAGTAGGAGCCCGACAGGTAGGTGCCCTGGGAGGAGGACTCCAGGGTCAGGGGCCTGCCCTGGGAATCGGTGAGCTTCAGCCCGTTGAGGTAGGCGGGGAAGGCGGCCGCGAGGTCATGGGAGTAGGCCCGCGTCCAGGTGCCCTCGGCCCGAGTATCGGAGGAGGCGAACTGCCCCATGTTCCACTCGTAGGCGGCGTTGGCGCTGTCCAGGCTGGTGATCGGGCACCAGCACATGGCTCCGGCGACGGCGTCGGACAGAGCCTTGCCACTGGTGTCAGTGGTGGCGGCACCCAGAGCGGCCAGGTAGGGGGCGAACAGCTCGCTGTCCCCTGAGGCCCCTGCGACGGCGCTCTGCGCCCCTCCTCCGCTGTGCCCGAAGACGTAGACCTTCGCTGCGTCGCCGGGCACGGAGGCGGAGTTGTAGCGCCGGTAGCGCACGGCGGCCTTGAGGTCGGTGACACCCCAGGGCGCGTTGCCGGAGTAGGTCTGGGAGTTGGAGTCCTTGCCGCGCAGGCCGGCGTGGACGTAGATGAAGCCGGCCTCCATATAGGCCTTGATGGTCTCGTAGGAGTACTCGGTGGGCGGCTTCTGGGCGGAGTATCCCGGGGTGTTGACCGGGAAGACGGTGGGTGCGGTGGCGGCGGTGAAGCTGCCGACGGTGCCGGAGGCGTTGATCGTGGCCGTGTAGGTGCCGTTGCCGTTGTCGGTTCCCTTGAGATAGGCGCCGGGCACGTAGATGCCCAGGGTCTCATAGTCCGAGGCCTGGGGAGTGGTCACGTAGCGCAGCCCCAGCTGGTAGTAGACCTTGTGGTCCGCGTCGTAGCGCCAGGCCGTGTTGTCCAGGGCGAGCTTCGTGTCGGTGGGCGCCTGCGACGACGCCGTGGCGGAGGCCTGCGCGGTGGCCCCTCCCGTGGAACAGGCGCCCAGGCCCAGGAGTCCCGCCGTGGCGGGCAAGGTGGTGAGGATAGTGCGTCGTGGCAGGTTCATCGTGCTTCCCTCCGGCACAGTCGGTGGCGTGCCTCGCTCGGGTGTCTGCGTACGTGACTAGCACATCACCTTAAGGCAAGGACGACCCCAGGACGTGGCTGTGCCGCTTCTGTGAGTCGGCATCCGCCTGATGGCGAGCGCATGGGGCGCCACTCGCCCGAACGACGACGGCGCCGCCCTCGTGTGAAGGGCGGCGCCGTCGTCGGATTGAAGAACAGCCCTGAGGCTCAGTCCTCAGCGGCGCTGGGGTGCGTCATGTCCATGGGGACGACCCACTTGTCGAACTCCTCGGCGGTGACGAAGCCGAGCTCGAGGGCGGACTCGCGCAGGGACAGGCCCTTGTGGTGCGCGTTCTTGGCGATCTTGGAGGCCTTGTCGTAGCCGATGTGGCGGTTGAGGGCCGTGACCTGCATGAGGTTGGTCTCCAGGTTGGCCTCGATCCGCTCAGTGTTGGGCTCGATGCCGTAGGCGCAGTGGGTGTCGAAGGAGACGCAGGTGTCACCCAGGAGCTGGATGGACTCCAGGACGCACCAGGCCATGACCGGCTTGAAGACGTTGAGCTGGAAGTTGCCCTGGGATCCGGCGAAGCCGACGGTGGCGTCGTTGCCGAAGACCTTCGTGGCCACCATGGTCATGGCCTCGCACTGGGTGGGGTTGACCTTGCCGGGCATGATCGAGCTGCCGGGCTCGTTCTCCGGGATGATGAGCTCGCCGATGCCGTTGCGGGGGCCGGAGGCGTACCAGCGCACGTCGTTGGCGATCTTCATGAGGGCGTCGGCCAGGACCCGCAGGGCGCCCGAGACCTGGACCAGGGCGTCGTGAGCGCCCAGAGCGGCGAAGAGGTTGTCCGCCTGGGTGAACTCGATGCCGGTCTCCTCGGAGATCTTCTTGGCGCACAAGGCCCCGAACCTCGGGTGGGCGTTGAGGCCGGTGCCGACGGCGGTCCCGCCGATGGCGAGCTCTCGGGCGCGGGAGTCGGCGTAGCGGATGCCGTCGAGGGCGAAGTCGATCTGGGCGACCCAACCGCTGATGACCTGCCCCAGGGTGATGGGGGTGGCGTCCTGAAGGTGGGTGCGTCCCACCATGACGACGTCGGCGTAGGCCTTGGCCTTGGCGTCCAGGGTGTCGCGCAGCTGCTGGACACGCGGGTACATGGCGGCGAGCTCGTTGACGACGGCGATGTGCATGGCCGTGGGGAAGGTGTCGTTGGAGGACTGGCCGCGGTTGACGTGGTCGTTGGGGTGGACCGGGGTCTTGGAGCCTCGCTCCCCGCCGGCCAGCTCGATGGCGCGGTTGGAGATGACCTCATTGGAGTTCATGTTGGACTGGGTGCCCGAGCCGGTCTGGAAGACCACGAGCGGGAACTCGGCGTCGAGGTCACCGGCGATGACCTCATCGCCGGCCTTGGCGATGAGCTCGGCGATGTCGGCGGGCAGCTCGCCGAGCTCGGCGTTGGCCAGGGCGGCGGACTTCTTGAGGATTCCCAGGGCCTTGATCATGGGGCGGCCCCACACGAAGGTCTCACGGCCGATGTCGAAGTTGTGCAGGCTCCGCTCGGTCTGGGCCCCCCAGTAGCGGTTGGCGTCCACCTCGATGGTGCCCATGGAGTCGGATTCGGTGCGGGTCGTGACAGCCTGGTTGGGCGTCTTTGCATCAGTTGTCATAGGTGCAAGGTTAGGCGCTCATGATCCCCGCCGTGCGAGGACGGGCGTCCCAGAGACGTCTCAGATCGCTACCGGCCAACACCGCCGAAGGCGCGTCACACGGGTCGCAGCTGCTCCAGGGCAAGGTCCAGTAGGTCCGCAAGACGCTCGTTGCCGTCAATGGTTCGGGGCTCATGGAGATGACCCGTGATCTGCAGGGCAGAGAGTCCATGAAGCAGGACCCAGACGACGGTGGCGATCTCACGGGTGGGGCCGGGGCGCAGCAGACCAGCATCCTGAGCCTGAGCGACGAGCTCACCGACGGCGGCCATGGCGTCGTCAGCGGCCTCCTCCAGCCCTGAGTCCGGCTCCGCAATCGGAGCGTCTCCGAAGACCAGCTGGTAGTGGTGGGGACACTCGACCGCATAGTCGATATAGGCCCAGCAGCCGGCGCGCAACCGCTGCCACGCATCCCGATGCCGCTCCGAACCGTGACGAATCCGCTCTGCGATCTGCCGCAGTGTCCGTCCCGCCAGGGCACGCATGAGCGCGGCCTTATCCGCGTAGTGACGATAGGGCGCCGAGCGGGACACACCCGCAGCTTCTCCAACGGCGCGCAGCGTCACCGACTCAGGCCCCCTGTCCTCGAGCAGCGCTGCAGCGGCGTCGAGGATGGCGGCACGCGTCGGACCTGGATCACGAGGGCTCACGACTCAAGCATACCCACATGTTGACATAGTCAACTTTCCGGCTATGCTGACATTGTCAACTTAACTTGAGGAGAGGAATGAGTCATGACCGACACCACCCAGACCGGCGCCGACTTCGACGCGAACTACCTGCGCACCTGGACTGAGCCCGACGCCGCTAAGCGCCTTGCACTCATCGAGCAGATGTGGGCCCCGCACGGGTCGCTGCACATCTCCTCACCCGCCTTGACCGTCACAGGAACAGCCGACATCGCCGAGCACATCAACCGCGTCCACAACGACCGCATTGCAGGCCAGGGCCTGACCTTCAGCTATGACCAGCGCATGGAGTCCGGCGACGCAGTATTGCTGCGCTGGTCGATGACCGCCCCAAGTGGCGACGTCATCGGACGCGGAGTCGACACCGTCTTCCGCGACATCGACGGCAAGGTGACACGCGCCTACATGTTCATGGGCGTGAGCTGACCCGAGGGAGCTCCAGCGACCCGACTCGACGCCGACAGCTCAGGACATCGCCGCCAGCACCGCCTCGATGCCGGCGGCGATCGTCGTGTGCGCGGCGGCCGCGAGGCGGACGACCTCGTCGGGCTCGGTGGGCGCCTGCGCGAAGGACAGGTCGGAGACGATGCTCATGCCGGCCACTCGCACACCGAGCTGGTGCAGGGCGATGGCCTCCAGGACGGTGGACATGCCCACGCAGTCGGCACCGATGGACTCCAACATCCGTGTCTCCGCCATGGTCTGGTACTCCGGGCCGCGTAGAGCGGCGTAGACGCCTGACCTTTCTGAGACACCGCCCAGGATGTCGGCGAGCTCGTCGTCCCACACGCAGCGAACGTCAGTGAAGACCGGGCCGTCGAAGGGCGAGGAGCCGGTGAGGTTGAGGTGGTCGGTGATCGCCATGACCTCGCCGATCCTCCAGCTGCGCAGGCATCCGCCGGCGTTGACCAGGACGGCCCCGCGTACGCCGGCAGCGGCCGCGATCCGGGCCAGGGCGACCACCGGCCCGGGTCCGTGTCCCTCATAGAGGTGGGTTCGTCCGTGGGCCACGAGCACGCGCCACCCTCCCCCGCCCACCTTCTGGCCACGACTGACGACATAGGAGTCGAGGCGATCCTCATGTCCCGGCGCAACCGGGACGAGGACACCGGGCAGATCGGACAGGCGCAGGCTCGCGGCCGGCTCACCCCAAGCGGCCACGGCGTCAGCTGCACCGGATCCCAGGACCACCAGGAGGTCGTGGCAAGGCACGCCGGTACGTCGGGCGATCTGATGGGCGCCTTCCATGGCCGAACCGGGGCCTTCCGCTCCGGCGGAGGCGCTCAGGGCCTCCAGACGCTCAGACTCGAGGGTGAAGATGGACGTACGGTCATTCACGAACGGGCCTCCTGGCGGGCCACTCGGCCTCGACCAAGGGCGAGGTGCCCGAGCACGCCGATGAGCAGGGCGACCAGCACGCCGAGGTTGGCTCCGGCCCAGGCCCCCTCGCGGCCTCCTAGAGGCCCGAGCAGATAGCCCTGCCAGGACAACCAGGAGGCGGCCGAGTTGACCACCAGCCCCCAGCCGACGACGGAGCCGGCCGCCACCAGGGCGATGGCCTCCCAGTTGACTGAGCCGTAGACGCCGTCAGGCGTGAAGAGGGCCTCCTCGTCGTAGTCGCGGCGACGCATGATGACCTCGGCGACCATGACGCCGGCCCAGGCGGCGATGACGACTCCCAGGGTGGTGAGGAACCCCTGGAAGGGACCGAGGAAGTCATCGGCACCGAAGATGACGGCAATGGTGCCCGCAGTCATGATGGCGGCGTCGATCGAGGTGGCCACATGCCGGCGCACCGGCAGACCAGTGGCCAACAGGGACAGACCTGAGGAGTACAGGTCCATGATGATGCCTCCGGCCAGCCCGAGGATGGCGACGACCGCGAAGGGGACGAGGAACCATGTGGGCAGGATCGTGGTCAGAGCACCGATGGGGTCGGCGTTGATGGCCTGTCCGAGCTCGGCGTCGGACCCCACCAGGAGGATGCCGAAGAAGACGAGCACCACGCAGGGCAGGGCCGATCCCAGCGTGGTCCAGCCGATGACGCCGGCCGTCGAGGCCTTGCGGGGAAGGTAGCGGGAGTAGTCGGCGGCGGCGTTCACCCAGCCGAGGCCGAAGCCGGTGGCCACCATGACCAGGGCTCCGACGAAGGCCGCAGGATCTCCGGAAGGCAGCGCCAGGAGTGTGCGGAAGCTGATCTGGGGAGCGACGAGGACGAGGTAGATGATCGTGAGGATCGCGGTGGCCCAGGTGATCCAGGTCTGGACCCTCATGATCGCCTCGAAGCCAAGGATGCCGGCGCTGGCGGCCAGGCCAACGGTGAGCAGGAAGCCGAGGATCTGGGCCCCGACCTGGTTGTGCCAGCCCAGGGCCTGGAACACCGTTGCCGAGGCCAGGGTGGCCGAGACGCACAGGACGGTCTCCCAGCCGACTGTGAGGATCCAGGACAGCGCCGCGGACAGGCGATTGCCGTTGTAGCCGAAGGCCGCTCGGGACAGGGCCAGGGTGGGGGCGCTGCCTCGCTTGCCCAGGACGGCCACGACACCGCACAGGAGGAAGGAGATGATGACGCCGACGCTGCCCGCGACGACCGCCTGCCAGAAGGACAGTCCAAATCCGAGGACCCAGGCGCCCCAGGACAGTCCCAGGACGGAGATGTTGGCCGCGAACCAGGGCATGAAGAGATCACTCGGCCGCCCCTTGCGATCGGACTCGGAAATGACGTCAAGACCGGCGTTCTCGACGCGGGTAGCGGTGGATGCGTCAGCAGCGCTGCTCATGGGTGATCGACCTCAGTGTCGTTATCGGGAGGCTCTCGAACGAGAGGTGTATGAAGTCTATGCGTTTTCAGGTGTGGCGGACGACGCCAAAGAGACGAGCACCCCACCCCGAGAATAGGGTGTGCCACACATTTCAGGTGATCTCCATAGAAACTCCCACTAGATACTGAGCGCTGTCTCAGATGCACACATGTATAGTCGATCTGTCCTCTACGTCTCCGCCTCGCGGAGACTCATCATGGAAAGGAGCTCTCATGAGCGACAACGGAACCTTCGACAGGATCGCCGGCAAGGCGAAGGAGGCCGCGGGCAAGGTCACCGGTAACAAGGAGACCGAGACCGAGGGCAAGCTCCAGCAGGCCGAGGGCAAGGTCAAGGAGGTCGCCGAGGACGCCAAGGACGCCATCCAGGGCGCGGTCAACCGCCTCAAGGGCGACAAGTAGAGCGTCGCGCAATACGCCGAGCGCCCAGCCTCCCGAAGGAGGCTGGGCGCTGTTCTGTTGCCGATACCGGCGTCAGCTTTCCGCAGGAATGAGCGTCGGCGCCACGTTGACCACGCTCTGCGAGGGGTCGGCCTGACCCCAGGAGTTGTTCCCCCAGGTCCAGGTTCCCTTGTCGACAGTGGCCCAGGTGTCATAGCCGGAGGTGCCGATCTGGGTGGCCCCATCGATCTTGTCCACCTGCACCAGCCCTGACGGGGTGTCGGAGACAGTGCCGTTGACCTGTCCGTAGCGGTTGGAGCCGAAGCACCAGACTGCTCCCCCGGTCAGTGCGCAGGTGTGCTCGTAACCTGAGACGAGCTCGGTGGGGACGGCCGGCAGCTGACCGACCTTGACGGCCTGATTGACCAGCGCCTCATCGGTCTTCTTGCCGAGCTGGCCGACCTCGTTGGCCCCCCAGGCGTAGACCGTGCCCGAATCGTCCACGGCGACGGCGAAGCCCTTGCCCACGCTCAGGGCTGAGACCTTGACCTTCTCCAGCCCGGGCACCGCCGTCGGCGAGACACGTGCGCCCTGGGTGTTGGCCTGTGCGTCAGCGCCCCAGCAGGAGACTCCGATGCCGCTGGAGGAACAGACGAAGGAACCACTGCCGGCACGCAGGGACGTCGGCTTCGTGGCGGCGGGGGCTGCCGCTGCGGAGGGCGACGACGGAGTCGCCGCCTCCTTGCTGGGCCACAGCCAGTGACCTCCCAGAGCGCCTCCGGCCAGCCCGAGAAGAAGCACGCCAGCCGCCACGACCGGGAGGACCCACCCGCGGCGTGGAGCACTGCTGGAGTACTGGGTGGTGCCGCCCTGGGGCGCCTCCATCTCAGTCACCGCGGGCAGCGGCTGAAGCCTGTAGCCCTGTGGTTGAGGCTGCGTCGGCGTCGCCATCTGCGGCTGGGGCGGTCCTGCCGCGGTGGGCTGAGTCGCCCCGTAATCCGCGGCTCCGTAGTCCACGGTGCCGCCACCGACGTCGTCGCCTCTGAATGGGTCATCAAAGGCCACGAGGTTTCCAGGCGCCCCGTACGAGGGCGCGGGCTCCTGAACGGGTACCTGCTGCTGAGCAGGCGGGTACCCGGCTGGCTGCTGAGGGGGATATCCGGCAGAGGCTGCGATCTGTTCGAGCTGTGCACGCTGCTCAGGCGTCCAGGCGCGTCCGGCGGCGAGGGCCTCCTGAGCCCGTTCAGGACTGCCGCCGATGAACCACAGCACCCTGTCCCCGTCGAGCATCCGGTCATCCATGGGCCAGACCTCTCCTCAACGTCAAGGACCGATGCGCGTCAGTACGTCAGCCTACGGCGCGCCATGAGCATGGCAGCGCCCGTCGCACCGGTACCCAGCACCATCCAGGCGGCGGTCGTCCCCGCACCGGTCTGTGCGAGGGTGGAGCGACCTGCGCTGGTGGCGCCGCCCTGGCGGGGAGCCGCAGCCTGCTCGTCGCGGGGAGCGGCGGCCTGCTCACCGGAGACGTCCGCGGAGCCCGGGGCTGCACCCTCCTCGGAGGCCGCGGGAGCGCCGCCCTCAGCGGGCTGCTCGGGCGCCTGCTCCTGAGGGGCCTGCTGCTCGGGAGCGGCCTCAGGGGCGGCGGAGTCGCCCTGCTGCTGGTCACCCTGGTTCTGCTGGGGCTGCTCGGCCGGCGCCTCCGGCTTGTTCTGCTGCTGCGCCGCAGCATTGTTGGCACCGGGGGCCTGGGGGTCGACCTTGCCGGCGTCGTCCGCCGGAGCGGGCGCCGGGGCAGGTGCGGGCGCGGGCTTGTTGCCTTCAGGGCTGGGAACGGCGGGGGCGGGCGTATTGGGCTGCGGGGCGTCAGCCTTGGCCTCACCGGCCTGCGACGCCGCCTGCTCGGCGGCAGGAGCGGGGTCCGTCTCAGCAGCAGCCGCGCCGACCGGGACGACGGACAGGGCTACGGCCGCGGACGCGGCCATCCATACGCTTCGCTTCATGGGAACTCCTTCAGGACTTAAGAGCCATGGCTCTCACGTCGGGTTACGAGGATGTGGATACGGCCACCTTACCCGGCGCAGCCCCGGTCCTGTCACGCCACCGACACGGGCACCACTCCCACTGTTGGACACCTCACATATCGGTGCGTCGGGATGACGGGAGTCAGACCCTCAGCCCCAGCGCTCTCATACGTGAGACGGCCCCCTGGGAGAGTACCGAGTGGAGCTGCTCCTGAGCCATCGAGCCGAGAAGCTCGGGGAACTGCCCCAGGAGCCTCTGAAAGGTTCCGATCTCCTCACCGATGACGCGCCGGCCCCACAGCCCCAGCCGGGCGGCCAGCTGCGGGTCGGCCGCGATGACCTCCTCCAGCTCGGCGACGGCGTACGTACCGATCGGATCCTGGCTGAGCTCGTGGACGAGTCCACTGCGCAGGAGATCGTCCAGGGACTCGCTCAGGGCCATCCCGAAGTCGATGAACAGCCCGAAGGTGATGTAGGTCTTGAGCAGGCGTTCAGCCCAGTCCAGTGGCCGCAGCCGCTCGTCGAAATCGCCCAGGACGTCAGTGAAGCGCTCGGCCGCCCCCAGGGCGTCGATGCCGTGGGTCGACGCCAGGGCCACGACCCGGTCGAAGGAGGCGACCTCCCAGGCGCTCATGCGCAGCAGGTCAACCCGGGCCGCCATCCGCGGAGCCCGGTCGGCATCCTTGGCGTAACGGGTGCAGGCCGCCGTCCTGGAGATCGCGACGACGCCGACGACGGACAACTCGTGAGGACCGACCTGCATCGGAGTGGAGGCACTGGGCTGAGGTGAAGGAGTCGGCATCTGAGGCATGACCATCATCGTATCCAGGTCTTGCCATGTGTGAAGTACAGCCGTGACATCGAACACGCCGATAGCGCACCTGCTCATCCAGGCACGCCATCGCGATGTTTTCCCGCTACGCTGACGGCGTCCACGGTTGCCCGGTCGTCAGATGGACTCAGATTGACTCGCGATCGGCTACCACATCCGACGGCGCCAACGCCCACGCAGCGCACCCGACTGTGCGCGCGAGCGACAGCCGCGCCGGAACGGATCAACCCGATCAGAAGACAAGGAACCTCGTGAGCAACGAGCACCACGGGGCCGACGCCGTCGAGCCCGACAACAACTCCACAGACGACCAGACCGCCATCGACGGCACCGACGCCGGTGCCACTGCCGCCACGTCCGGGATCATCGAGACGGCCGGCGCCCACGCCCCCGTGCTGGACGAGGCCACTCCCGACATCACCGATGAGGGCGAGCAGACCGATCTGAGCCGCAGGACCTTCGCCGACTTCGGTGTCGAGCCGGAGATCTGCGAGGCCCTGGCCGCCAAGGGCATCACCCACCCCTTCCCCATCCAGGCCCTCACCCTGCCGGTGGCCCTGGAGGGGCAGGACATCATCGGCCAGGCCAAGACCGGAACCGGAAAGACCCTGGGCTTCGGCATTCCCCTGCTCATGGACACCCTGGGCCCCGGGGAGGAGGGCTGGGACGAGGACCCCGCCTCCGGGAGCCCCCAGGCCCTGGTCATCCTGCCCACCCGTGAGCTGGCCAAGCAGGTCGCCGAGGAGTTGTCCACGGCTGCGGCGAAGCGCACCGTGCGCATCGTCCAGGTCTACGGCGGGCGCGCCTACGAGCCCCAGATCGAGGATCTCGAGCGGGGGGCCGAGGTCGTCGTAGGGACGCCCGGCCGTCTCATCGACCTCATGGAACGCGGCGTGCTGGACCTGGCGCACGTCACCACCGTCGTCCTGGATGAGGCCGACGAGATGCTGGACCTGGGGTTCCTGCCGGATGTGGAGAAGATCCTGGCCCGCACCCGCGCCGACCGGCACACGATGCTCTTCAGCGCCACCATGCCCGGCGCCGTGGTCGCCCTGGCGCGCCGCTACATGACCCGCCCCACCCATATCCGCGCCCAGGACCCGGGCGATGAGGGCATGACCGTCCAGACGGTCCAGCAGGTCGTCTACCGCACCCACTCGATGAACAAGGTGGAGGTCGTCTCCCGGATCCTCCAGGCCGAGGGCCGCGGACGCACCATCATCTTCGCGCGCACCAAGCGCACGGCGGCCCGGGTGGCCGACGACCTGCGCGCCCGCGGCTTCGCCACCGCGGCCCTCCACGGCGACCTCGGCCAGGGAGCCCGCGAGCAGGCCCTGCGCGCCTTCCGCAACAGCAAGGTGGACGTCCTCGTCGCCACCGACGTGGCCGCCCGCGGCATCGACGTCGACGACGTCACCCACGTCATCAACTACCAGTGCCCCGAGGACGAGAAGATCTACGTCCACCGCATCGGACGCACCGGCCGCGCCGGCAACTCCGGCACGGCGGTCACCTTCGTGGACTGGGACGACGTGCCGCGCTGGCGGATCATCGCCAAGGCCTTAGGCCTGCCCATCGAGGAGCCGGTGGAGACCTACCACACCAGTGAGCACCTGTTCTCCGACCTGTCGATCCCGAAGAAGGTCACCGGCCGCCTCCCCCGCCACAAGCGCACCCTGGAGGGCTTGGACGCCGAGGAGATCGAGGATCTGGGTGAGACCGGCAGGCGCGGACGCAAGCAGTCCGGCCGGCAGGGCGGGCGTGCGGAGCGCGGCCGGGGCCGCGGCGGTCGGGACGCCAAGCGCGGTGAGCGCTCCCGGCGCTCTGCCGACGGTGAGGCGAAGCCACGGCGCAAGCGCACCCGTAAGCGCACTCGCGGCGGTCGCCCTGTTGACGGCTCGACCGGCGAGTAGGCTCACCTAGGTCTCAGACCGCCGACCGGCAGCAGCTCAGGGCGAGCCCGGGTCAGAGACGGGTCTCCAGGAAGGCGAAGACGCCGTCGGCCATGATCTGGACGGCGATGGCCGCCAGGAGCAGTCCCATGACCCGGGTGAGGATCCGGATGCCGGAGGTGCCCAGCACCCGGTTGAGCCCCAGGGAGAAGCGCAGCGAGGCCCAGATGGCGATGTGCGTGCCGATGATCGCGACCGTCACGGAGACCCATCCGGCCACTCCACCTCCCGTGGTGTCCACGGCGACCATCGCCGCAACGATGGCACCGGGGCCGGCCAGCAGGGGTGTACCCAGGGGCACGAGGGCGGCGTTGGCGGTGACGGCGTCGGGGTCGGGGCTCTCGTCGACTTTGTCGGTCAGAAGCTCCAGGGCCACCAGGAGCAGCAGCAGTCCGCCCGCCACTTGGAGGGATGGGACCGAGATGCCCAGGAACTTCAGGATGTAGCGACCGAAGACCGCGAAGAGCACGATGACGGCGAAGGAGACGACCGTGGCCTGGCGTGCGGAGGCGGCGCGCTCGGCGGGGGTCTGCCGAGAGGTCAGGGACAGGAAGATCGGGATGGCGCCCAGCGGGTCCTGAATGACCAGAAGCGTCGTGAAGGTCGTGGCGAAGACCGTGGAGTCGAAGACGGACTGCAGCATGGTGTTTTTCTATCACCGGCACTCGGTGGACGTCTGGTGCCGTGGTCGGTCGTGCGTCAGGGTCGGATGAGGTCGAGAGCGCCCTCCTCGAGGATCCGCTCCATCAGGTCGGGCGGCATGAGGTTCTCCCCCAGGCGGTTGGGTTTACCGGTGCCGTGGTAGTCCGAGGCCCCCGACAGTCCCAGCCCCAGGCGCTGGGCCAGGAGGCGAACCTGCTCGCGCTGCTCGGGGCCGTGGTCGCGATGGTTCATCTCCAGAGCCGCCAGGCCGGCCTCGGCCATCTCGGCGAAGGTCTCATCGGGCACGAGGCGGCGCTGGCGTGAGGAGGCGCGCGGGTGGGCCGCCACCGGGACTCCGCCGGCAGCGCGCACCAGGCGGCAGGCCTCCACCGGGTCCAGCGCCCAGTGGTGGACGTAGTAGGGCGAGCCGGTGGCCAGCGGCCCGGCGAAGGCGGCGTTGCGATCAGGGAAGGAGCCGGCCGCCACCAGGGCGTCGGCGATGTGGGGCCGGCCGATCGTGTGGGAGTCGGCCGACTGGGAAAGGACGTCCTCCCAAGTGACCGGGTAGTCCTGGCTGAGGCGCTCGACCATCTGCTGCGCCCGGCTGTCACGCGAACGGCGGGCGTGGGCGAAGGCGGCCTCCAGTCCAGCGTCGTCGGCCCGGTGCAGGTAGGACAGCAGGTGGAGGGTGACCCCGTTCGCGGCGCAGGAGATCTCGGTGCCGCGCAGCAGGGCGACGCCGGTGTCCGGGACGGCCCGGGCCGCCTCGTCCCAGCCGGCCATCGTGTCGTGGTCGGTCAGCCCGACGACGTCGAGGCCGGCCCTGGCCGCCTGAACCATGAGCTCGGCGGGCGAGTCGGTGCCGTCGGAGCAGGCCGAGTGGGTGTGGGGATCGATGCGCACCGTGACAGTGTAGGGAGGCGTGGAAGACTGGACGACATGAGCGAGCTGAGCCGAATGACGGATACCGCGCCTGCCACGCAGCGCACCGACGACGCCCCGGTCCGTTTCGGGATGATCGGGGCCGGCTTCATCGCCCGGTGGTTCGCCGAGGCCGTCTCCGGCGAGCCTGCCGCCCAAATCGTGTCCGTCACCTCCGCCCACCGCGAGCGCGCCGTCGCCTTCGCCGCCGAGCACGGGATCCCGTATGCCCACTCCTCGCTCGAGGAGATGCTCGCCGCCCACGGCCCGGGCTCGAAGGCCCCGATCGACGTCGTCTACGTGGGCTCGCCCAACTCTCTGCACGCGGAGCATACGATCGCGGCGCTGGAAGCCGGTTTCCACGTTCTGGTGGAGAAGCCCTTCGCGCTGACGTCCACCCAGGCCCACGCAATGGTGGAGGCGGCGCGGGCCGCCGACCGTTTCCTCATGGAGGGGTGGCTCTCCGCCTTCGAGCCCGGGGTGGCTCGGCTGCGCGACCAGCTGCCGCGGCTGGGGCGGCTGCACCGGGTGGTGCTGTCCAAGGAGCAGTTCTCCTCGCGGATGGAGGCCTACCGCTCCGGCGGCCTGCCGCCGGCCTTCGACCCGGCACTGGGCGGCGGCTCCCTCATGGACCTGGGCATCTACCCGGTCAGCCTGGCCATCCACCTCTTCGGTGAGCCGGACCGGGTGACGGCCACGGGAGCGCTGCTGGACTGCCGTGTCGACGCACGGGGCACGGTGGTCCTGTCCTACGACTCCGGTGAGCACGCCGGGCTGGAGGTCGTCTGTCTGCACTCCAAGACCTCCCCGGGGACGGATTCGAGCTTCGCCGGGGACCACGATGTGCTGAGCATCGACGACTGCCAGTGGCCCCGGCGCATCGAGCTGCGCGGCCCGGCGGCGGTGAGGGGCGCGGACGAGGACCTGTCGGTCGAACGTGGCGCTGCGCGGCCCGGCCACCAGCTCGCCTACGAGCTGGCCGAGGTTTGCCGCCTGGTGCGCGCCGGCGCGCGCGAGTCCGATCTGCACCCGCTGAGCCGCTCGGTGGCGGCGGTCGGGGTTCTGCAGGAGGCTCGCCGCCAGGTGGGGGTTCGTTTCCCGGCCGATGAGCAGGGCTGAACCGCCTCAGGGATCCTGACTCCCCCGCCGCTCAGCACCGACAGGGGCTCAACAGTGGGATGATGCCCCTATGGCATCGACTTCTCCCGCAGACACCCACCCGTCCGACGAGGCCCCCGCCTCCTCGCAGGAGGCCCCCCAGTCCTTGGCGGCGCGAGGCTCCAACCGCTCCCGCCAGCCCGACAACCAGGCCTTCAGGGACTTCATCGGCTCGGGCTGGGGCCCCCGGCCTGAGGGGCTGCCCGCCCGCAGCGAGGCGGCACCGTGGGCGGCGGCCCGGCGTGAGGCCCTCGGAAGGCTCTTCCCCGGCGAGCGTCTGGTGCTGCCCGCGGGTGCTCTCAAGGTGCGCAACAACGACTGCGACTACCGGTTCAGGCCCCACAGCGCCTTCGCCCACCTGGCCGGAACCGGCACGGACTTCGAGCCTGACGCCGTGCTCGTCCTGGACCCGCTCACCTCTCAGGGCCAGGACGCGGGCTGCTCGGACAACGCCGATGACGCGGATGGTGCCGCCCCGACGCATGAGGCGGTCCTCTACTTCCGGCCCCGCGCCTCGCGCTCCAGCCAGGAGTTCTACGGCGACCCCCGCTATGGCGAGCTGTGGGTGGGCGTGCGCCCCTCCCTGGAGGAGGTCGAGTCGTCCACCGGCATGCGCTGCGCCCACATCGACTCCCTGCCCGATGCGCTGGCCAAGGACGCCGGTCCCGGCGCAGTGCGGCTGCGTGTCGTCGCCGAGGCCGATGAGTCCGTCACCGCCCTGGTGGCCACCACCCGCCAGCAGGTCGGGCTGGAGACCGGCGAGGCCGCAGCGGAGGTCGACGCCGGCCTGGCCGAGGCCGCCAGCGAGCTCCGCCTGGTCAAGGACCCCTGGGAGATCGACCAGCTGCGTGCCGCCGTCGCCGCCACCAAGGCCGGCTTCGACGACCTCATCCGCTCCATCCCCCGCGCCCGCGGCCACTGGCGCGGTGAGCGGGTCCTGGAGGGGGCCTTCGGCGCCAAGGCCCGCGAGGAGGGCAACGGCCTGGGCTACGACACGATCGCCGCGGCCGGCAACCACGCCAACACCCTGCACTGGATCAACAACGACGGCGCCGTCGAGCCCGGCCAGCTGGTCCTGGTCGACGCCGGTGTCGAGGTCGACTCGCTCTACACCGCCGACGTCACCCGCACGATCCCGGTCGATGGCCGCTTCACCGAGGCTCAGCGCCGGATCTACCAGGCGGTTCTCGACGCCGCCGACGCCGCCTTCGCCCGTGCGGGCACGCCGGGCTGCCGCTTCAAGGACGTCCACGCCGCCGCCATGGAGGTGATCGCCGCCCGCCTGGAGGAGTGGGGGATGCTGCCCGAGGGCGTGAGCGCCGCCGACTCCCTGGCCCCCGAGGGCCAGTACCACCGGCGCTGGATGGTTCACGGCACCAGCCACCACCTGGGTCTGGACGTCCATGACTGCGCCCAGGCGCGCCGCGAGATGTACATGGAGGCCGAGCTCAGGCCCGGCATGTGCTTCACCATCGAGCCGGGACTGTACTTCCGTGAGGACGACCTGCTGGTGCCCGCCGAGATGCGCGGCACCGGCGTGCGCATCGAGGACGACGTCGTCGTGCGCGAGGACGGCAGCGTGGAGCGCCTCACTCAGGACGTGCCCCGCACCGTGGAGGAGGTCGAGGCCTGGGTGAGCGGGCTCATCGCCTGACTGACTGCTCGGTCACCTCCCTTGCCTCTCATCGTTATCCGCGAATAGCATCGCCGCATGACGATGAAACATGGACTGCTCCCCGAGGACCGCTCCCAGGACCACGGCGCCGTGCGCGAGGCCTCGACTGTGGCCTCCCTGCTCGACGTCCTGGGGGACGCCACACGTCTGGCGATCCTGCGTCACCTCCACGGAGGCGAGCACCGGGTGGTGGAGCTGACCGAGCACCTGGGCCTGGCCCAGTCGACCGTCTCCCAGCACCTGGCGATCCTGCGCAGCGCCGGCCTCATCTCCAGCCACTCCCACGGGCGGGCCAATGTCAGCCGGATCGAGAACCCCGAGGCCATTGAGCAGGTCCTCTCCGCGGCCGAGTCCCTGGCCGCCACCATCTCCGCGGACGCTACGAGCCGGAGCAAGGAGTCCCTGTGAGCACCTCGGACGGCCACGAGCACCGCGACCATTCCCACGGGCACTCGCACAACCACGGCGCCGGGGCCTCGCGCGGACGGCTCCTGGTCGCCCTGTGCCTGTCGTCCACGGTTCTGGTGGCCGAGATCGTCACCGCTCTTCTCACCGGCTCACTGGCGCTGCTGGCCGATGCCGGGCACATGCTCACCGACGTCGCCGGTCTGGCAATGGCCCTGACAGCCGCCCACCTGTCCACGCGTCCGGCCACGGACCGCTCGACCTGGGGCATGCGCCGCGCAGAGGTCATCGGGGCCGCGCTCCAGGCGGGCATGCTCGCCGTCGTCGGCGTCTTCGTGGCCTTCAAGGCGGTCCACAACCTGCTGGTTGCCCCGCAGGTCGAGGCCTCCGGCATGCTCGTCATGGGCGTCATCGGCCTGGCCGCCAACGTCATCGCGCTGCTGGTCCTCTCCGGCGGCCGGGGGCATGACGGACAGAGCGAGAACCTCAACATGAGGGCCGCCCTCCTGGAGGTCCTCAACGACGCCCTGGGATCGGTGGGCGTCATCATCGCCGCCGCCGTCGTGGCCCGCACCGGCTGGACCCGGGCCGACGCCGTGGCCTCCCTCCTCATCGCCGTCCTCATCCTGCCCCGGGCGGTGACGCTGCTGCGCTCGGCCCTGGGGGTCCTCATGGACTTCACCCCCAGGGAGCTGGATCTGGCGCAGGTGCGCTCGCACATGCTCGGCATCGACCATGTCGAGGAGGTCCACGACCTGCACGCATGGACCGTCGCCTCGGGCATGCCGGTGCTGACCGCGCACGTCGTCGTCCGCGACGAGTGCCTGCGTGACGGTCATACCGAGGAGATCCTCGACCGGCTCCAGGGCTGCGTGGCCGAGCACTTCCCGGTCAAGATCCAGCACGCGACCCTCCAGCTCGAGCCCGTCTCGCACCTCGAGCACGAGGCCGCCTACTGCTAGACCGGGGCTCAGGTACGGCGGTAGCGCTTCCGGGTCGGCTCAGGGATGTGAGCCGGCTCCCCGCCCTCCAGGTGCTCCCGGGCGAAGGCCAGGGCGCTGGCGAGCCCCTCGAGGCGCTGGGCGGCCGTCATGGACCGGGTGGTCACCTCAACGACGACCTGTCCCCCACCGGCCTCGAAGCCGGTGGCCACCAGGTGCTTGAGGACCCCGGCGCAGTCCTGGTTGCCCTGCCCGGGCAGCAGGTGGTCGTCCAGGGGCCCGGGCACGCCGTCGGTCAGGTGCAGGTGACGCAGCGTGGGCCCCAGCGAACGGGCCATGGCCAGGGCGTCGGAGCCGGAGGTGGCGGCGTGGGAGATGTCCAGCGTCACCGACTTGTACCCCTGCCCCACCGGGTCCCAGGTAGGTGAGTACGCCTGGAAGTCACGCGTGGAGTGGGCGTGGCGGGGCCGCCAGGTGAACATGTTCTCCACCGCCAGGTGGATGCCCGTGGTCGCCTCGCGCTGCGCGACCCCGGCGATGAAGGAGCGCGCGTAACGGGTCTGCCAGAAGAAGGGCGGGTGCAGCACCACCGTGGGGGCCTCGAGGTAGTGCGCCAGCTCGATGGAGCGGTCCACCTTGTCCCACGGATCCACGCCGAAGACGCCGCGGGTCACCAGCAGCGTGGGAGCGTGGACCGCCAGCACCGGCTGGTCGAATTTCTCCACCAGGGCCGCCAGCCGGATGGCGTCCTGGGATGCCTTCTCGCTCCAGACCATGATCTCGACGCCGTCGTAGCCCAGCTCCTGGGCGATGGCGAAGGTGTCGGGAACACTGCCGGGAACCACGCAGGCGGTCGACAGCCCCACCGGAATGCTCATCGCTGAACTCCCTCGTCCCTCAGCACTGGTCAGTTCTCGTCACCGGAGTCGGCCTCATCGCGGGTCTCCTGCGACGACGCCGACGCGCCCTGATCCTTCCGGTCCACCGGCCGTGGGGAACGCAGGAACGGGTCGTAGTCATCGGAGACGGTCGGGGCGTCGGAGGAGGCGCCGGCCGAGGTGGTGGGGGTCCGGTCGGGGATGCTGCTGCCGGGCTGCGGCAGCCGCACCCCGAAGCGGGGCTGCTCGTCAGGACGCGAGCCGAAGGCGGTGGGACCGGAGGCCTCCTCCCGAGCCCGACGACGCGCCTGCGAGCGCCGCAGTGCCTCTCCCCCGCGTGAGAGGTTGCCCGGGACATCAGTCAGGGCCTGACTTGCCTCGTGGATCTCACGTGCGGCGATGATCGAGTAGCGCGAGGCCACGACCTGGCTGATGGAGGTGAAGTCGCGCCGCCCTCGGGTCAGTGCGTAGCTGAAGAGCTGGAAGACGATGCCCCACAGCACCCCCAGCAGGACACAGGCCCAGAAGCTGAGTCTGGGCCCGCTGCTGCCGGCCACCGACATGATGATGCCGAAGAACATGCCGATCCACAGGCCGTTCATGGCTCCTGACATCGCTGCGCGCCCCCAGCTCATACGCCCGGTGATGCGCTCGACCTGACGCAGGTCGGTGCCGATGATCGCCAGGTGCTGAACCGGGAAGCCCTGGTCCGACAGAGCGTCGACCGCCCTCTGCGCCTCGGGGTAGGTCGCGAAGGAGGCCACCTCCTCCCCCTGGGGCATGACACCACCACTGGACGAGGTCAGGGAGGACAACGGGCTCGGATTGGCGTTCATGGGGGCTATCGTCGCACGCGCGGGCACGCGGTACGGACCCATCGGCAGGCAATCACGCCTCAGGCGCATAGGCTTGGCTTGTGGAGAACACCAGGACGCGCACGACCAGCAGGGTTTTTGTGGCCCGCCTCATCGGCACCTCCGTCTTCGACCCCTTGGGCGATGCGGTGGGCAAGGTCCATGACGTCGTCGTCCTGCTGCAGATGCGCGGGGAGCCCAGAGCCGTCGGCTTCGTCATCGACGTCTCCAGCCGGCGCCGCGTCTTCCTGCCTCTGTCCCGGATCACCGCGATCGAGCCCGGAGCCGTTATCACCACGGGACTGATGAACATCCGCCGCTTCACCCAGCGCCACGTGGAGACCCTGGTCGTCGGCGAGCTGCTGGACCGGGTGGTCACCATGCGCGACGGCTCGGGGAACGTCACGGTGCGGGACGTGGCCATCGAGCGCGACCGCGGCATGGACTGGAAGGTGACCCGTCTGTTCGTCCAGCGGGCCTCCTCGGGCCCGCTGGGCCTGCGCCGCGGGGAGACCTTCACGGTGCGCCCCGACGAGGTCAGCGGCCTGGCCGCCAGCGCCGACCAGCAGGGCGCCACCGCGCTGCTGGCCACCTTGGAGGACCTCAAGCCCGCCGACCTGGCCGACGTCATGCGCGACCTGCCCCAGGACAGCCAGATGCGCGTGGCCGCCGAGCTGACCGACGAGCGCCTGGCCGACGTCCTGGAGGAGCTCGGTAATGAGGACGCCGTCGCCCTCCTGTCCCGTCTGGAGGCAGGGCGCGCCGCCGACGTCCTGGACGCCATGCAGCCCGACGACGCCGCCGACCTGGTCGCCGACCTCCCCCAGCTCAAGGCCACCGAGCTGCTGGGCCTCATGGAGCCCGAGGAGGCCGAGGACGTGCGCCGCCTCATGGCCTACGACGACTACACCGCCGGCGGTCTGATGACCACCGAGCCGATCATCCTGCCCCCCGAGTCGACGGTGGCGACCTTCCTGGCCCAGTCCCGCAAGGCCGAGGTCCCTCCCGCTCTGGCCGCCGTCGGCTTCGTGTGCCGCCCGCCCCTGGAGTCCCCCACCGGCAAGTTCGTGGGCATGATCCACTTTCAGCGGGCCCTGCGCGAGCGCCCCCAGCGCATGGTCGGCTCCATCGTGGACACCGACGTCGACTCCGTGCGCCCCGAGGACTCCATCGGTACCGTCACCCGCCTGCTGGCCACCTACAACCTGACGGCCCTGCCGGTCCTCGACGACGCCGGTCGCCTGCTGGGCGCCGTCAGTGTCGACGACGTCCTGGACCACCTCATGCCCGACGACTGGCGCGTGGCCGACGAGGCCGTCACCGATGAGACGATCGAGAGGGGCGCCAATGCCTGACCAGCTCGACCAGCCCTTGCCCGACAGCCGGCTGCGGTGGCTGCGCAGGACCCATCCTGCCCACGCCTCCCGCTCCGACGGCTTCGGCCGCTTCGCCGAGGCGACCGCCCGCTTCATGGGCTCGCCCAAGTTCGTGCTCTACATGTCGATCTTCGTCACCGTGTGGATCGTGGCGAACCTCGTTCTGGCCAAGATGCAGCAGGCCTGGGACCCCTACCCCTTCATCCTGCTCAACCTGGCATTCTCCACTCAGGCCTCCTACTCGGCCCCCCTCATCATGCTGGCCCAGAACCGGCAGGACGACCGCGACCGCGTCACCGCTGAGCAGGACCGCCAGCGCGCCCAGCGCAATCTGGAGGACACCGAGTTCCTCACCCGGGAGATCGCCGCCCTGCGCCTGGCCATGAACGACGTCGCCACCCGTGACTTCGTGCGCAGCGAACTGCGCGACATGCTCGGCGAGATCCTCGCCGAGGAGCGCCTCACCCGTGAGGAGATCGCCGAGTTCCAGGACAGCGGCGACGAGGGGCCCGGGACCGTTCCGGGGCAGCGCACCACTCACTGAGGACCGCCTCCCACCCTCACGTGGGACTCGCCACCTGTCGTGGGGCTCCGGGGCACCCCTAGGATGGGGCCATGCCGCAACCGACTCATGACGCCGTCATGGAGGCGCTGGCCAGGGTCATCGACCCCGAGCTGCACCGCCCCATCACCGACCTGGGAATGGTCTCCTCCGTTGACATCGCCGAGGACGGCGTAGTCAGCGTCGAGGTGCTCCTGACCGTGGCCGGGTGCCCCCTGAAGGACACGATCACCGCCGACACCCGGCGCGAGGTCGGCACCGTCGAGGGCGTCACCGAGGTACAGGTGAGCCTGGGCGTCATGAACGACGAGCAGAAGGCCGAGCTGCGCCGCCGCCTGCGCGGGGGCGCCGCCGAACCGGTGGTTCCCTTCACCCAGCCGGGCAACCTCACCCGGGTCTACGCCGTCACCTCCGGCAAGGGCGGGGTCGGCAAGTCCTCGGTGACCGCGAACCTGGCCGCTGCCATGGCCGCCCAGGGCCTGAGCGTGGGCGTCGTCGACGCCGACATCTACGGCTTCTCCATCCCCCGCATGCTGGGGGTGGACCGGGTTCCCACTCAGCTCGACGGCATGATCGTGCCGCCTGTGGCCCACGGGGTGAAGGTCATCTCCATCGGTATGTTCGTGGAGGACAAGCAGCCGGTCGTCTGGCGCGGCCCCATGCTGCACCGCGCCGTCCAGCAGTTCCTCTCCGACGTGTTCTGGGGCGACCTGGACGTCCTGCTGCTGGACCTGCCCCCCGGGACCGGCGACGTGACGATCTCCGTGGCCCAGCTGCTGCCGAACGCCGAGATCCTCGTGGTCACCACCCCGCAGACGGCCGCCGCCGAGGTCGCCGAGCGCACGGGACTCATCGCCACCCAGACGCACCAGAAGGTGGTGGGCGTCATCGAGAACATGTCCTACATGCCCCAGCCCGACGGCTCGCGCCTGGAGATCTTCGGCTCCGGCGGGGGCGAGATCGTCAGCGCCTCCCTGAGCGAGACCCTCGGCTATGAGGTGCCACTGCTGGCCCAGCTGCCGCTGGACATCCGTCTGCGCGAGGGATCCGACACCGGCCTGCCGGCCACTGTGACCGATGACGGCAAGCCGGCCGCCGACGCCCCCGCGGCCTTGGAGCTGTCCGCGGTGGCCCAGCGCCTGACTCACCGCTCCCGCGGCCTGGCCGGCAAGAGCCTGGGGGTCACCCCGGCCTGAGTCGGCCCCGCCCGACTCTCTCGCCGCACTCTCACCGAGGCCGGCAGTCTTTGCGCAACCCGGCGGTTCTTCTGACCGGCGACACGAGATCTGCCCGACTCGATGAGGATCAGAAGTCGACGGCGACGCGTGCGGCCTCGGCGCGGGTGCGCGCGGCCGCATTGGCGGCGCGCACGATGTCACGCGGCGACAAAGGGCGCACGCGGGTGCGGGAGTCATCGCCCGCCGTGGAGGCGTCCCCCGCATCCTCGCCGGAGGCACTGGCCTCCGGCTCGACCAGGCTTGCCGGGACCTCGACCGGCCCAGGCTCGACCTGACGCTCCATGGGATCCGGTTGACCGGCATCCTCAGCCTGCTCGGCGTCCTCGCTCTCCTCGGACTTCTCGGCCTCGACCTTCTCCGGCTCGGCCTCCTCAGCCCCGTCAGCCGCCTCGGGCGACTCGGTCTGAGCCGAGGGCTCTGCGTCAGCCTCCTGCTGGAGCACTCCCCGCGGTGGGGTGGAGCCCGCGGACTGCTCGGCGCTCTCCGGGTTCTCGGTCCCCTCGACGCTCTCGGTCCCCTCAGCGCTCTCGGAACTCTCGGTGTTCTCAGCGGTCTCAGCGTCGTTCTCGGCCAGCTGCTCAGCCCGCTTGGCCTCGATCTGCTTGCTCAGCGACTTGGCCCGATCCTGCTTGACCACGTCGTTGACGGCCTGGGCGGCGGCGTCGGAGGCATCCTTGGCTGCTGAGCCGACGGACCTGAAGGGGTGGGTGAGGTCCTCGCGGATGGCGTCGATGTCCTCCCCCAGGGCGTCACGCACGATCTTGCGAGGGTCGTACTGGCGCGGGTCGAGGCTGGACAGGTCCAGGTCGGCCATCTCCGGGCCGACCTCCTCGGCGATCTGGCTGCGCGCGTTGTCCAGGAACACTCTGAGCTGACGCACCATCTGCGTGAGCTTACGGGTGTACTCGGGCAAGCGCTGCGGCCCCACCACGATCACCGCCACTAGGACGATGATGAGGAACTCAGATCCGTTGATGCCGAACACGCCGCCCAGTATAAGGAGTCCTGCCGGGCAGAGGCCGCCTCGGTTCGCCTACCGGCGGACTCACCCGAGCGCCTGCCCTTCCGACTATCGGGCCGAACACCTGGAACAATGTGGCCCGAGGGGTGCGCCTGGCGCCCCGCAGCAGAAGAAAGGCTCACAGTGAGTGCGGACAAGACGCTGAGCTGGTCCTACACGGAGGACTTCACCGCGGAGGACGAGGCCACCGCCCAGGCCCGCATACGCGGGCTCGAGCTCGGCATCACCCCGGTGTCCTCGGGGACCGGAGCGGCGCTGCGGATGCTGGCCGCCTCAGTGGGTGCTAAGTCCGTGGCCGAGGTCGGCACTGGCACCGGCGTCTCGGGCCTGTGGCTGCTGGGCGGCATGGGCACCGACGGGGTCCTCACGACGATCGACGTCGAGCCCGAGCTCCAGCGCGAGGCCCGCCGTGCCTTCGACGGAGCCGGTTACCCCTCCTCGCGCACTCGTATCATCCAGGGACGGGCCTCGGACGTCATGCCCAGGATGGCGGCCCGCTCCTACGACATGGTGGTGCTCGACGTCGCCCCGGAGGAGGCGATCCTCCTGGCCTCCAACGCCCTGCGAATGCTGCGCCCCGGCGGGGTCCTGGCCGTCACCCGCGCCCTGTGGAACGACCACGTGGCCGACCCGGCCCGCCGCGACGTCACCACCGTGGCAGCCCGCGAGCTCGGCAAGGCGCTACGCGCCTCACGTGCGCTGCTGACAACCCTGCTGCCCGTCGGAGACGGCCTGCTCGTCTCCGTGCGCCAGACCTGACAGGGCGCCCTCCAACGGGGCGGAACGAGGAAGAGGGTCGGACCCCTATTGGGTCCGACCCTCTCTCATAGGCTGGATGAACCGGCCACCGGCTCCTCGACGCCGAGGACCGAGTGGTACCGGCTGTCCCCCGGGCGCCAGGATCGATCAGATCTTGGCGTTGGCCAGGGCCTCTCCGAGTGCCTTGACCTCGTCGGCCGTGATCTCGAGAACGAGTCGACCACCACCCTCAAGCGGGACCCGCATGATGATGGCGCGGCCTTCCTTGACGACTTCAAGAGGGCCGTCTCCGGTCCGGGGCTTCATGGCAGCCATGTGCTCACCTTTCGTCAGTGCTGCGCGGGCACATCGCCGCGCGACCTGTCATATTCTACGACATTCAAGGTGCAACGTTCGAGGATGCTCCCGCCATGACGCGACTCACGCCCCGGCCCGGCCATTGCGCAGCCGGCGAGCAGCACTGACCACGTAGTCCACAGCAGCCTCGGCGTCGTCGACGACGTGAAGCAGATCAGGGTCGGAGGCGGCGATCATGCCGCGCTCAATCATCGTGGTGCGCAGCCACTCCAGCAGCCCGCCCCAGTAGCCACGGTCCACCAGGACGATGGGGAAGGAGGAGATCTTCTGGGTCTGGACAAGGGTGAGAGCCTCGAAGAGCTCGTCGAGGGTCCCCATCCCACCGGGCATGACGACGAATCCGTCGGAGTACTTGACGAACATGGTCTTGCGGGCGAAGAAGTAGCGGAAGTTGACCCCGAGGTCGACGTACTCGTTCATGCCCTGCTCGTGGGGCAGCTCGATGCCCAGGCCCACCGAGGTGCCACCGGCCTCGTGGCACCCGCGGTTGGCGGCCTCCATCATGCCCGGTCCGCCTCCGGTGATGACAGCGTAGCCGGCGCGGGCCAGCCCCGCCCCCACCTCTATGGCCGCTCGGTAGGTGGGGTCCTCGGGCTTGGTGCGGGCCGAGCCGAAGACGCTGATGGCCGGCCCCAGTTCAGCCAGAGCCCCGAAACCCTCGACGAACTCCGCCTGGATGCGCATGACCCGCCACGGGTCGGCGTGGAGCCAGTCGGCGTCGGCATCACTGCTCAGCAGTCGCGCGTCGGTGGTCTGGGTGGGAATCTGGGTGCCGCGCAGCACCACTGGTCCCTTGCGGTAGGACTCGCGTGTACTCATGCGGCCATGATCCCTTAATCCGGCTGAGGTGGCGACGTGTCCGGCACACAGAAGCGGAGGACACATACAGGACAAAGGTCCCAGATAACCGCCCTCACCGCCCACTCTTTTCTCACCTTCACCACATATCTCAAAACTCCCAAAACAACCTCGAATTGTCTTGCTGTTTTAATTTAAGACATCTTATTTCAGGTGCGGTCCATCACTTCCGTGACTGAATTCTCCTTGTGTTTGGAAACACCAGTGAGGAGCGCCATTGTGAGCGTTTCCATCGGTTTTAGCGCGGTACCGTCGCAGATATGACCCGAGGCCCTGAAGACGTGTACGACGACGCTGCCGTGAACGCATGGATCCAGGATGATCCGGATCCAGCCACCCGCGCCGAGCTCACTGAGCTCCTGAGTGCCGCCCGCTCACAGGGCGAGCAGGCCCAGGCGGCTCGCAGGGCCCTCAGCGACGCATTCAGCGGCACGCTCGCCTTCGGCACGGCCGGGTTGCGAGGTCGCCTGGGCGGTGGCCCCAACCGGATGAACCGGGTCGTCGTCATCCGCGCCGCGGCGGGGCTGTCCGCATATCTCAAGGCCCGTCTCGGTGAGGGTTTCAGCGTCGTCATCGGTTACGACGCCCGCCACAACTCCGAGCAGTTCGCCCGCGATACGGCCGCGGTCGTCACCGGCGCAGGTGGGCGGGCCATCCTCTTCGAGTCGCACTGCCCCACCCCGGTGCTCGCCTTCGCGCTGCGACGTCTGGAGGCTGACGCCGGTGTCATGGTGACGGCCTCGCACAACCCGCCGCAGGACAACGGCTACAAGGTCTACTTGGGAGGGCGGGCCGTGACCGACTCGGGTCAGGGAGCCCAGATCGTTCCCCCCTATGACAGCCAGATCGCTGCGGCGATCGACGCCGTGGGCCCGGTCGGGTCCGTACCTCGCCCGCAGTCGGGCTGGGAGACGGTCGACCCGGAGATCCGGGAGGAGTACATCGATCGGGCCGCTCAGGCCGCTCGGATGACGGCCCCCGCCCCGGTGAGGATCGTGTTGACGGCGATGCACGGCGTGGGCGGGGCCACCTGCCGTGAGGTGCTCGCGCGAGTCGGGTTCACCGACGTCGTCGAGGTGGCCGAGCAGTTCGAGCCGGATCCGGACTTCCCGACGGTCGCCTTCCCCAATCCGGAGGAGCCCGGGGCGCTGGACCTGGCGCTGGAGAAGGCTCGGGAGGTCGAGGCGGACCTGGTGATCGCCAACGATCCTGATGCTGATCGATGCTCCGCCGCCATCCCGGACGCGGATGCTCCCAGCGGCTGGCGTCAACTGACAGGCGATGAGGTCGGCGCCCTCCTGGGCGAGCAGGCCGCCGAGCTGGCCGCCTTTGCCGGCAACGGGGTCCTGGCCTGCTCCGTGGTCTCCTCCCGCCTGCTGCGCCGGATCGCCCAGTCCCACGGGTTGGGCTTCCGCCGTACCCTGACGGGCTTCAAGTGGATCAGTCGGGAGCCAGGGCTGGTCTTCGGTTACGAGGAGGCGCTGGGGTACTGCGTCGATCCTGCCGCGGTGCGGGACAAGGACGGTATCTCCGCCTCGGTGAGGTTGGCGGTGCTGATCTCCGTGCTCAAGCAGCAGGGCCGGACCTTGCAGGATCTGCTCAACCGGCTCGCACGCGAGCACGGGCTGCACGCCACGAGCCCGTTGAGCATGCGGGTCGAGGACCTCGACATCATCACCAGCACCATGGAGCGTCTGCGCTCGGGCGGGGCGCCGGCCAAACTCGCCGGTTCCCCGGTCACCAAGACGGTGGACCTGCTCGACGGCATCTCGGACGGCAACGGCGGCACCCTGCCCCCCACGAACGGACTGGTGTGGGTGACGGCCTCGGATGATCGGGTGGTCGTACGTCCCTCGGGGACTGAGCCCAAGCTCAAGTGCTACTGCGAAGTGATTCTGCCGACGAATGACACTCCGGTGGCCGAGGTGCGGGAGGCGGCCGCTGAGCGCCTGGAGGCCATCAAGGAGGATCTGCGCGGCATCCTGGGGATCGCCGCCTGAGCGGGCCTCACAGGCGCGGCCTCCGCCGCGTCATCCGTTGATGAGGGTCTCAAGGCTGCGCCGATAGGCGCTGGGGCTCAGCCCGCAGGCGGCCCTGAAGGCGCCCGACAGGTGAGACTGGTCGGCGAAGCCGAGGTCTGCGGCGATCGTGGCCAGGTCGACCTCGGGACGCACCGTGAGTGCCAGAACCACCTCCTGGAGCCTGATGCGGTGCCCCACCCATCTCGGTCCGCGTCCCAGGGTGGCGCGCAGGCAGCGCTGGATCGTGCGCTCACTGACGTGCAGAGCCGCAGGCAGGGAGTCGCCAGTGCGCCGGTGAAGCCGGGAGCGCAGCTCATCAACCACCCTGTTGGCCAGGAGACCGCTCTCCGAGGGCCGGTGCTCGGCCAGCCGTGCCCGGATCGCCTCATCGGCGGCCTGGGCGCGGGCCTGGGGCGTGGGGTGGGCTGCGACCCTGCGCATGAGTGCGTGCAGTCCAGCGTCGAGCTCCTCGGTCAGGGGAAGCGCGGTGTTGGCCAGGCACTGGGGCGACAGCGCGCCGAGAACGGCGAGTCCCGCCGGTCGCAGCCGTATGGCGAAGACCCTTCCACGACCCTGGATCGTGCGGTGCCAGGCGCGGGTCTGGACTCCGGTGATCACCAGGGGCGCGGGCACGTCGCCGTCCTCCACCGTCAAGGTCACAGCCGGGGCGTCGATGATCCGCTGGTCCACGCTCTGGTCGCCCAGGTTCCATGAGACGTACCAGTACTGGTCGACGACGTCGGCCACTGTGGGATCGGGTGCCAGCCAGTGCGCGCCGTAGCGGGTGAGGTTGTCCGGTGCCAGCACCCCTGTGCGCTCCTGCGGACGGATCGGGGACTGGCGTGGACCGCAGTCCGGATCGGCTGACATGGCTCCTAGTGTGGCACGCACCCGTGCCTCGCCGGGGCCGGCGGCCTCCAGCTGTCGCCTTTCTTCTATGACGCCCCGGCCGGCGCCCTTAGCGTTCTGGTCATGAGCAGCACCAACTACACTGAGACATTCATCCGAGTCGCCGAGGACTGCCCGGCGCAGGACGCGCAGGAGCCTCCTGCCGGCCCGGCGGGCAAGCCCCCGACGATCGCCCTCCTCCAGTACCGGCTCCTCAGTGAGCGCCCCTATGAGCTGACCTCCGACGACCTGCTGTTCGAGGTGCACGCCATCCGTCAGAACATTGAGCCTCCGGAGCGGGCCGCACAGCGGGAGGCCTTCTTCGCCAAGCCCCAGGCCTGCCTGCGCTCCTCACCACTGGCCAAGCGCTACGGCTGGGGATTCCACCACGATGGCCAGGGCCGAGTGGCGCTGGTCCCTCTCGGCTCGACGCGCTACCAGGAGCTTTCGGAGGACTCCTCACTCACCCAGCTGAGAGCCATGCGCTCGCGCCGCGCCTCCTGAGGTGTTCAATCGTTCCGGTTCTCATGGAGGCCGGGAGACCGCCGGTCGTTTTCATTCGGGCGCTGGGGACTCATCCCCTGCGTAGCTGCGGCACCCGAGATCCGCTCATCACGGCCCCGTGGGCCAGGGCCGAGACCAGGTAGACCACCCCGGAGGTCACCGCGATGACTCCGCCGGCGGATAGGCTGAGCCGCACCGCGATCAACAGCCCTGCCAGGGCCGTGGCCGCACCAAGAACAGGGGCGGCGATCAGCAGGTGCCGCATGGTGCGCGTCCACGGCGCCAGCGCGGCCGCGGGCGCGGCAATGAGTGCGATGGGCAGAATCGTGCCGACGGCGGGAACGAGCATCACGATAGTCAGGGTGATCATGACCATGACGGTTCCCTCGGCCCAGGCGGGGTTCAACCCGCTGGCGCGGTAGCCCAGCGGGTCGAAGCTGTAGAAGGTGAGGAACCGCCCTGCCACCAGGAGCACGAGGACCGTCATCACCAGGACGACACCGACGGCGATGACGTCGACGTGGTTGACGTTGAGCACGGATCCGGCCAGGAAGGAGTCCACCTTGATCGGCAGCGGGGCGAACCACTTGTTGAGGAAGTAGCCCAGAGCGAATCCGAAGGTGAGGACGACGCCGGCGGCCGACTGGGACGAGACCCCGGGCACCTGGGAGAGGCGCCGCATGAGCCAGATCATCGGCAGGCACATGAGGGCGGCCCCCACCAGTACCAGGGTGGACAGGAGGGTGAAGTCGGCCCGCTGACCGAGGATCACCCGCGAGAACCAGGCGGCTGCGACCACGCCGACGATTGCGCCCGGGAAGGTCGCGTGGGTGAGTGACTCGGTGAAGAAGATCCGGCGATGGACCAGTGCGAGCGCGCCCACGAGCCCGGCCAGCAGCCCCATGAGAACGACCTCGATGATGGGCAGCAGGAGGATGTCGAGACCGATGCTCATACTCGGCCTCCTTCGGCCATCGGGGCAACAGCACTCGCCGCCCCCTCTGGTCCCCCAGCACGATCAACGGTGCCGTCCGCGCTCGCCGTCGTCGAGGTCGACACAGCTGTTGCGGACTGCGCCGAGCGAGCGCGCCGAGCCGGTCTGCGGAGCCTCTCGCGCACGGCGGCGACGCAGACGGCGAGCAGGAGGATCCCCGTCATCACCAGGGCCACGGTGGCCTGCGGGGAGATCGGTTTGTCGAGGGTCTCGGGCAGAGCCATGAGCAGCATGCCGAGGTATCCCCCGCCCACACCAACAGCAATGGCGACAAGGACCATGGTGCGCACCCGGAAGGCGAGGATGCGCGCCGTCGCCCCGGGGATGACGAGGTAGCCGATGACGAGGAGGATGCCCACCGCCGTCGAGGCGGAGACGACCGTGGCCGCGATGGCGGTGTTGAGGACCAGGTCGAGCATGAGGAGCCTCAGCCCGGAGGCCCGGGCACCGGTGCGGTCGAAGGCGTAGGCGACCTGCTCCTTCCAGGTCGCCATGATGAGCAGGAGCGCGACTGCGCACACGATGAGCGCCTGCGCGAGGCGCGCATCGGTGACCTCCAGCAGGCGCCCGAACATGAGGGCCTCGAGCTGGCCGGACATGTCGCCCTTGGCCAGGGACAGAATGAGCCCGATGGAGAAGAAGCTGGTGAGGACGACGGCGGTGCCGGCCTCGGATGCCTCACCCCGACGCGAGCGGTGGGAGACGATGGTCAGGACCAGGGCCGCGACGACGGCGACGACGGAGGCCGCCGGGATGATCGCGTCGATCCCCCAGTAGACGGCGCCGGCGACGATCCCTGGGAAGACGGCGTGGACCATGGCCTCGGCACTGAACTCGGCGCTGCGCAGGTTGACGATGACACCGATGACACCGGCGACGACGCCCAGAAGTACCACCATCACCAGGGGGCGGAAGAGGAAGGGGGCGTCAGCCAGGTCCGTGAGTCCGGGGACATTGACGGCCGCCAGGCGCAGCTGCTCGAGGGCCTGGCTGAAGAGCGTCATCGCGTCACTCATGACAGCTCCTGCGCCCCCGCGCCGGAGCGAAGCCCCAGCAGCCGAGTCGTGCCGTGGCCGCCGTAGGCCTCGTCGATGTAGCGGGCCACGAGCACGTCGTCGCGCGGACCGAAGGCGATCTGCCGTCCGGCCAGGAGGGCCGCCTGCTCGCAGGTCTCCTGGGCCAGAACCAGGTCGTGGGTGGAGATGATCAGGGAGACGCCCTGCTCCTTGAGGTCGGTGATGATGGACAGCAGGGCCTCGCGGTTGGGCTGGTCCAGGCCGTTGAAGGGCTCATCGAGGAGGATGAGGCGAGGCCTGGCGGCCACGCAGCGCGCCACGAGGACTCGCTGCTGCTGACCGCCGGACAGGGTGCCGAAGCGCCGTTCGGCGCGGTCGGCCAGCCCCACGTTCTCGAGGGCCTCCAGCGCCCGACGACGGACCTCGGCGCCGGGGCGCCGCAGGATGCCGAGCTGGGAGTACATCCCCATCTGGACCACCTCCCGCACGGTGACGGGAAAGGTGGGGTCGAGGTCGCTGAGCTGGGGAACGTATCCGACGGACCCCCGTGGCGCTCTACCCGGTGCCGCCCCATTGACACGCACCCGGCCTTTGCTGACGGTCACCATGCCGAGCAGTGCCCGCATGAGTGTCGTCTTGCCTGAGCCGTTGGGGCCGACGAGGGCGAGGGCCTGCCCGGCCGGCACCTGACCGTCGACGCCGGTGAGCACGGTGGAGGAGCCGTAGGAGAAGGAGGCGCCCTCCAGGGTGACGACCGGTTCGGCGGTGGCGGTTGGGGTGGCAGGGGTGGTCATATCGGGAGCTCGATCACGGGGGTCTGTCATACGGTTCCTCACTTGACGTCGGACGCCTTGGGGGTCCATTGGGCGAGGTCGGCGGGGATCTCGGAGACCGTACCGCCCCAGGCCTTGGTGAGGTTGGAGACGTTGTGGAGGATGGAACCGATGTAGGTCTCGCCGTCGGATCCGGGGGTCCCCAGGGAGTCGCCGTAAAGGGCCTCGTCACCGATGACCGCCTTGACTCCGGCGACCTCGGCGACCTTCTGGACGGACTTGGGGTTGTTGGAGTTCTCAGCGAAGATGGCCACGGCCCCGGAGGCCTTGACCTTGTCCGCGGTCTCCTTGATCTTGTCGGCGGTGGCGTCCTGCTGGGCGTTGAAGTCGGACAGGGCGGCGCCCTCGAACTTCACGCCGAACTCCTTGCTGAAGTAGCCGAAGGCGTCGTGGCTGGTGAACAGGACCCGCTTGTTCTGGGGCACCGAGTTGAGTGAGGCGGCGGCCCACTCGTCGAGCTTCTTGAGCTTGGCGACGTAGGCGTCCACGTGGTTGCGGAAGACGCCGGCCTGGTCGGGGGCGGCCTTCTCCAGGGCGGCACCGATGTTGGTGACCTGGACGATGGCGTTCTTCGGTGAGGTCCACACGTGCGGGTCGAAGCGGAACTCGGGCTCGCTCTCGCCCTCCTCCGGGGGGAAGGGCCACTTGGCGACCTCGACCTTGGCGCTGCCTCGGTCGACCTTGTAGGGCTTGGCCTCCTCCTTCTTCTTCTGGGCCGCCAGGTCATCGACGTCGGCGGCCCCGGCGACCCCGGAGGTCACCACCATGGTGCCCTTGAATCCGGTGGAGTCGACGGCGGAGTCCAGGAAGTGCTCCAGGTCGACGCCGGAGATGAAGAAGAGATCCGCCTCGGACAGGGCCTTGGACTGGGCCGTGGTCATGTCGTGCTCGTGCGCTGAGGCGTTGGGGGCCAGCAGGCAGGTGAGCTTGAGGCGGGACTTGGCCGTGGCGGCGTCGGCGCCGAAGTGCTGGGTCTTGCCGTCCGCTCCGGTGCGGTCGAAGGAGAGGTCACTGGAGGCGTCTCCGGTGGCGAGCTGGGTGATGTAGTCGCAGATCTGCGTGGTGGAGGCGACTACCTTGACCGTTCCCGAGTCGTCGGCCGAGGTCGAGCTGTGACCACAGGCGGCCAGGGCGGGAGCGGACAGGGCGAGGCAGGCGAGTGCCGCGGCGCTGCGGCGACTCATACTGGGGATGGTTCTCATAGAGCCGAGTATAGTTTCGGTTGCCCGAAACTTGGCAAGTTGAGGCGACCCTTTCTGTTTCATGCCGGTGCGGACGGCAACGGGCCCGGCTGTCATGCCGGGCCCGTCAGTGATGTTCGGTGATGTGCGACGACGCACGGTTCTCTTCAGACCTCCAGCCCCTCCAGGACGGCGGCGCTGGCGGACAGACCCAGGCGATTGGCGCCGGCCTCAACCATGGCGAGGGCGTCGGCGGCGGTGCGGATGCCGCCGGAGGCCTTGACACCGAGGCGGTCTCCGACGGTGGCACGCATCAGGGCAACGGCGTGGGTGGAGGCGCCGCCGGCGGGGTGGAAGCCGGTGGAGGTCTTGACGAAGTCGGCCCCGGCGGCCTCGGCGGCACGGCAGGTGGAGACGATCTCGTCGTCGGTGAGGGCGGCGGACTCGATGATGACCTTGAGGACGGCGCCCCGGCAGGCCTCGCGCACGCCACGGATGTCGGCCTCGACGGCGTCGACGTCGCTCTCCTTGACGAGGCGAAGGTTGACGACCATGTCGATCTCCTCGGCCCCCTTGGTGAGGGCGTCGGCGGCCTCGGCAGCCTTGACAGCAGTGGCGTGAGCACCGGAGGGGAAGCCGCAGACCGTGGCCACGTGCAGTGTGTCGGGAACCTCCAGCGGCAGGAGGCTCGGGGAGACGCACACGCTGTAGGCGCCCAGGGCGGCGGCCTCGGCGATGAGCGCGTCGACCTGGGCGGCAGTGGTCTCGGGCTTGAGGAGGGTGTGGTCGATGAGGCGGGCGATCTGGGCGCGCGTGGTCATGGGGGGTCCTTTCAAGAGCGTCCATACCATCATGGACTGACCTACCTGACACGGGCAAAGCAACCACACGACATACCGTCAACGCTGGAATCACAGATGGGAAAGGACATTCACGATGTTTCCGTCCGCATCCTGGAAGAAGAAACGACGCACCCCCCACTCCTCCACAGCGAGTTCATGCACGATTTCCCAGCCGTTCTCCCGAGCGATCCGGTAGGCATCATCCAGATCATCCACCTCGATGGAGACCGCCGGGTTGACCGGAGCAGTGGGATCAGAGGCGATCAAACTGATTTGGATGGAACGATCCCCTGGCGGGGACAGGGTGGCGATCCAGCCATGATTCATGACCACCTCCATCCCGGTGAGGCGACGATAGGCTTCAATGGCAGCATCAAGATCGCGCACAGTGATGAGTGGCATGGCTCGCCGTGTCGACATGGATATCACTCCCACACAACTGGTACTCGTCATGGATTGTTTTCGGGCGCGATGACGGCGATGACGCGGGGCCAGTTGCCGAGCTCGCGGGGGCCGGGGCGGTGCGGATCGCGCGGGGCGGTCAGGTCGAGGGGGCGTACCGATCCGCTGGAGGGCTCATAGATGTGCACGCGCCCCTCACCGGGGTCGTCCTGCTCGACGGACCGCCAGGGCAGGGCCAGGACGTAGTGGCGGGGCACGGCCGGGGTTCGCGCCAGGGAGGCGCGCAGCCTCGCCCTCGCAGTGGGGTCCCCCTCGGCGTCGTCATCGAGAACGAGCGGACCACCGGTGACCAGGATGACCGGGAGCCCACCTGCAAGCACCTCACGGATCGAGGCGACCTCAGTGCCCCACGCGGGGCCGTGGTCGCTCACCCACCTCACCGTGTAGCGACGGCGCCCGCCGCCCGGGGCGCAGACGCTCGCGATCTCGGTCATCTGCCGGGCCACGGACCAGGGCGTGGAGCCGAGCACCTTCGGCCAGGGCAGGACTCCCAGGCCGTGCACGTTCATGGCCCGTTGGATCCGTACCTGGTGGTGGGACAGGACGGACAGCAGGTGCTTGCCCTCCCGGCCGGGCTGTGAGGCGGCCATCTCCTGGGCGAGGTCGTCCGTCACGGCTGCGCGCTCGCCGGGTGCCAGGAGCAGTCGGGCGGCCAGGAGGCAGGTGGGCCCGCAGGTGGTGCCGTCGGTCTGGGTCAGGGTGATGGCCTGGCCCGCCTGGGTGAGGCGCCCCACTCGTAGCCGGGAGTTGACGGCCCGGGCGATGATGGCCGGCTGCACCGGCCGGGGCGTGGTCATCCGATGCGCTCCAGGATGACGCCATGCCCACGGCGGGCGACGGCGTCGGCGGCCTGTGGGGAGCCGGCCTGGGAGATGACGATGCCGCCGGCGAGCGCCTCCCGGGCGCGGGTGAAGCGCTCGGGCGTGGCGGTGTGCAGGGTGAGCAGCGGCTGGCCGGCGCGCACCTCGTCGCCCGGCTTGGCGTGCATGGTGACGCCGGCAACCGCCTGGACCGGGTCCTCCTTGCGGGCGCGCCCGGCCCCGAGGCGCCAGGCGGCCACCCCGACGGCGAGGGCGTCCAGGGTGGTCAGGACGCCGTCGGCCGGGGCGGTGACGGTCTCGGTCTCCGGGGCGACGGGCAGGGGTGCTTCCGGGTCCCCTCCCTGGCGGGCGATCATGTTCCGCCAGACGTCCATGGCGCGCCCGTCGGCCAGGGCGGTGCGGGCCTCGTCCTCCTCCACAGGCCTGCCTGCGGCGGCGCACATCTCCAGGGCCAGGGCCACGGTGAGGTCGACGACATCGGCCGGTCCCCCGCCGGCGAGCACCTCGAGGGACTCGGCGACCTCGAGGGCGTTGCCGGCGGTGAGCCCGAGCGGGGTGGACATGTCGGTCAGCAGGGCACGGGTGGTCACGCCGGCGTCGGTCCCCAGGGCCACCATGGTGGAGGCGAGCTCGCGGGCCTGGTCGATCTCCTTCATGAAGGCGCCCGAGCCGACCTTGACGTCCAGGACGAGGGCGCCGGTCCCCTCGGCGATCTTCTTGGACATGATCGAGGAGGCGATGAGGGGGATGCAGGAGACGGTGGCGGTGGTGTCGCGCAGGGCGTAGAGGCGCTTGTCGGCGGGGGCCAGGCCCGCCCCGGCGGCGCAGATGACGGCGCCGGGGCCGCCGGCATCGAGCATCGCCAGGATCTCCTCGCCCGTGAGGTCGGCCCGCCAGCCGGGGATGGACTCCAGCTTGTCCAGGGTCCCGCCGGTGTGCCCGAGCCCGCGCCCGGACAGCTGAGGGACGCTCACGCCGAAGACGGCCACGAGCGGCGCCAGCGGCAGGGTGATCTTGTCCCCTACTCCCCCGGTGGAGTGCTTGTCCGCCGTGGGGCGGGTCAGGCCGGAGAAGTCCATGCGCTCCCCGGAGGCGATCATGGCGCCGGTCCAGCGGGCGGTCTCGGCCTGGCTCATGCCGCGCAGGTAGATGGCCATGGCCAGGGCGCTCATCTGCTCCTCGGCGACGGCGCCGCGGGTGTAGGCGTCCACGACCCAGTCGATCTGGGCGTCGGTCAGGGCGGCTCCGTCGCGCTTGGCGGCGATGACGTCGACGGCGTCGAAGGGCTCGACGGCCGGTGGTGTGGCGGGGACGGTCACAGGGCTCTCCTCCATCTGTGGCTGCTCGTCAGCCGGCCCTCAGCTCTGCTGGCCGACGACGCGTTCGACGTCGGCGGCGGTGAAGCGGTCGGGCAGGACCTCGTCGATGCTCATCATCCCTGAGGGCATGGCCAGCACCATACCGTCGGCGGCGTGCTCGTTCAGGAGCTGGCGGCAGCGCCCGCACGGCGCGCAGGCCCGGCCGTGGGCATCCACGCAGGCGAAGGCGACCAGGCGCCCTCCTCCGGTGCGGATGAGCTCGGAGACGAGGCCGCACTCGGCGCACAGGGTGACGCCGTAGCTGGCGTTCTCCACGTTGCATCCTGAGACGAGCCGGCCATCGTCGACCAGGGCGGCGGCGCCGACCTTGAAGCGGGAGTAAGGGGCGTAGGCGCGGGTCATGGCCTCCACGGCGAGCTCGCGCAGGGTCTGCCAGTGGGTGTCGGTCAGATCGGTGGGCGCGATGCTGCTCACGGGTAGGGCACCCCCTCGGCGGCGGGGGCACGTACCTTGCCCACGAATCCGGCCACGGCCAGGATCGTGACGATGTAGGGGATCATGGAGATGATGTCGGGTGAGACCGAGCTGCCGATGACCGGCAGGGTCTGGGCCACGGAGGTGGCGAAGCCGAAGAGCAGGGCCGCCCCCAGGGAGCCCAGGGGCCGCCAGGCACCCAGGATCATGGCGGCCAGGGCGATGTAGCCGTTGCCGGCGGTCATGTCGTTCTCGAAGGACAGGCCCGAGCCGACGGTGAAGAAGGCCCCTCCCAGTCCCGCCAGCGCCCCGGCCAGGGCCAGGTTGGCCACGCGGGTGCGCATGACATTGATGCCGACGGTGTCGGCGGCCTTGGGGTGCTCGCCACAGGCCCGCAGCCTCAGCCCCCACCGGGAGCGGAAGAGCATGACGGACAGGACCGCCACGGCCGCGTACATGAGGTAGACGAGGATCGTCTGACGGAAGAGGACCGGCCCGATGATCGGGAGCCGGGACAGCAGCGGCACAGCCAGGGTGGGCAGGCGCAGGGCCCGGTTGAGGCTGGGGCTGGAGGACAGGAAGGTGGAGAACAGGAAGCCGGTGAGCCCGGAGACCAGGACGTTGAGGACGACGCCGACGACGATCTGATTGACCCGGTAGCGCAGGCCGAACAGGGCCAGCAGGAGCGCCACGAGGACTCCGGCCACGGGCGCGGCCAGGAGCCCCACCCAGGGGTTGGAACAGGCCGAGGCGACGACGGCCCCCAGGAAGGCCCCACCCAGGAGCTGGCCCTCGATGGCGATGTTGATGGTGCCCGAGCGCTCCCCGATGATCCCGGCCAGCGAGCCGTAGACGAGGGGGACGCTCAGTCCCAGCGCGGAGGACAGGATGGTCACCAGGGGGATGACACCGGCGCGTCCGGCCCCGGTCCAGGCCAGGAAGGCGATGACGAATCCGATGCCGATGAGGGCGGTGCTCCAGGTCGGGATCCTGCTGCGACGCCGGGCCCGGTCGAAGGCGACGGCGGTGGCCGCCGCGACAGCCCCGGCGGCGACGAGGATGACCAGGCGCGCGTTGAGCTCGGGGGCCCCGAGCCGGAACAGGTCGGAGGAGGCGGTGAGGTCGAAGGTTGTCGAGCCACGGGCTCCCAGTGCCATGAGCCCCTGCAGGACGAGCACGACGACGCCGGTGATCGGGATCTTGAGATCCATGGGCGCAACCGGGGTGAGGGCGGACGTGTTCGATGCGGTCGCGGCGTGAGAATCGGCTGAAGCAGTTGATGCGTTCATGGCTCAGGCCTCCTTCGCGGCGGGAGCGGCCGGGGCTGCGGCCGAGACTGAGGCGGGGGTCGGCGCGGTGCCGCCGCCGAGGGACTCGCGGCGCTCCGGGAGCCGGAAGATGGCCCGGACCAGAGGAGGCGCGGCGATGAACAGCACGATCGTGGACTGCAGGACCAGGACGATCTTGATGTGGGTGCCGGGGGCGGCCTGCATGGCGGTGCCGCCGGCGCGCAGCGCACCGAAGAGCAGGCCGGCCAGCACGGTCCCCACGGGGCGGGATCGGCCCAGGAGCGCCACCGTGATGGCGTCGAAGCCGATGGTGCCCACGACGGACTCGTCCATGCCCTTCTGGGTGCCCAGGACCGGTGCGGTGGCGGCCAGCCCGCACAGGGCGCCGGAGATCATCATGACCAGGCTCGTCACCCAGGGCACGCTCATGCCGGCGGTGCGGGCGGCGTCGGCGTTGAGGCCGGTGGCCCGCAGCTGGAAGCCGAGGCGGGAGCGCTCCATGAGCCACCACACGGCCACGGCGACCAGCAGGGCCAGGAGGAAACCGGCGTGGAGACGGAAGGAGTCGCCGGCCAGTGAGGGGTACTGGGCGGTGCCCGCCACGGTCAGGGACTTGCGGTTGCCGGTCTCGCCCTCACCGTTGAAGGCCTTGAGGCTGAGTACCTGGGACAGCAGGTGGGCGGCGATGGAGTTGAGCATGATCGTCACGATCACCTCGTTGGCCCCGGTGCGGGCCTTGAGGACGCCGGCGATGCCGCCCCACACCAGTCCTCCCAGGGCCGCCCCGATGACAGCCACGAGCAGGTGGGCCACCGGCGGCAGGTTCCAGGCGATGCCCGCGTAGCAGGCCGTGATCGCCCCGAGGATCATCTGCCCCTGGCCGCCGATGTTGAACAGGCCGGCGCGGAAGGCCACCGCCATGCCCAGGCCCGCGATGATGAGCGGGGTGGCGTTGGTCAGGGTGTCGGTGATGGGGCGGATCATGCGCACGCCCGTGGTGGCCCGCCAGTCGAGGATGGCGCCGCGCAGCAGGGAGCTGTAGGCCTCGCTCAGGGTGGATGCGGTGGCGTGGAGGAAGTCGCCGGGGCGGTTGAACAGGTAGGTGGCGGTGTAGCGCACCTCGGAGTCGGCCGCGAGGATGAGGATCGAGCTGAGGATCAGGGCGGTCAGGACCGCGAGCAGCCCGACGACGGCCGGCGAGGAGGCGGCCTGCCGCAGCAGGGCGGCCTGGCCGGCCGGCCGACTGCCTGACTGGCCGCTCGAGCCGGGCTCGGGGCGGTCCTCGGTCTGGTGCGTCGGTGTCGGTTCGGTGCTGGAGCCGGTGGTGGGGGTGCTCATCGTGTCTGTTCCTGAGGGTCGAGGGCCTGCTCGGCGGGGGTGCCGGCCATCATGAGGCCCAGGGCGTCGCGGGCGGTGTCGGCGGGGACGGCGCCGACGATCCGTCCGCGGTACATGACGGCGATCCGGTCGGCCAGGGCATAGATCTCGTCGAGCTCGGAGGAGATGATGAGGACGGCGGTGCCGGTGTCCCGCTCGGCGACGATGCGCTGGTGGACGAACTCGATGGAGCCCACGTCCAGGCCGCGGGTGGGTTGGGAGGCGACGAGGACCTTGAGGGGCCGGGAGAGCTCGCGGGCGAGGATGGCCTTCTGCTGGTTGCCTCCTGAGAGGGTCGAGATGGCGTCGCCGACGTCGGTGACACGCACGTCGAACTCCTCGCGCATCCGGTGGGCGGCGTGGCGCACGCGCGTCGGCGACAGTGACGGGCCCCGCCCCAGGGAGGGGTCGTCGTAGCGGTCCAGGACCATGTTCTCGGCGACGGAGAGCTCGGCGACCATGCCGTCGGTGGTGCGGTCCTCGGGGACGAAGCCGAGTCCGGCTCGCAGGCGGCGGCGCACTCCGTGGCGGGTGACGTCGTGGCCGTCGAAGGCGATGGAGCCGGCTGTGGGCGGGCGCAGCCCGAGGATGACCTCGCTCAGCTCGGTCTGCCCGTTGCCCTGGACGCCTGCGATGGCGAGGATCTCGCCGGCGCGCACGTGTAGGTCGATGTCCTCGAGCAGGACGGCGCCGTCCTCGACGAGGCTGATGCCCTCCAGGGCGAGCCCGCCGTCCCCGGGGTCGGCCGGTGGCTTGTCGACGGTCAGTGAGACGTCGTGGCCGACCATGAGGCCGGCGAGCTCGGCGGCCGAGGCGGTGGGCTCGGCGGTGCCGACGACACGGCCGCGGCGGATGACGGTGATGGTGTCGGCCACCTCGCGGATCTCGCGCAGCTTGTGGGTGATGAAGACGATGGAGGTTCCTGAGGCCTTGAGCTCGCGCATGATGGTGATGAGCTCGTCGGTCTCCTGCGGGGTGAGCACGGCGGTGGGCTCATCGAGGATGAGGACCTTGGCGTCTCTGGCCAGGGCCTTGATGATCTCCACGCGCTGCTGGACCCCCACGGGCAGGTCCTCGATGAGGGCGTCGGGGTCGACGTCGAAGCCGAAGCGGCGGGAGATCTCGGTGACCTTGGCCGCGGCGGCACCGGCGTTGAGGATCCCCAGCGGCCCGGCCGGCTCGTAGCCCAGGGCGACGGACTCGGCCACGGTGAAGACGGGCACGAGCATGAAGTGCTGGTGGACCATGCCGATGCCGGCGGCCACGGCGTCGCCCGGCCCGGAGAAGGTCACGGGCTCGTCGTCGATGAGGATCTCTCCGGCGTCGGGCTGGTGGAGACCGTAGAGGACGTTCATGAGTGTGGACTTGCCCGCGCCGTTCTCGCCCAGGAGGGCGTGGATCTGGCCGGGTTCGACGGTCAGGTCGATGTGGTCGTTGGCCACGAGCGGCCCGAAGGCCTTCGTGATCCCTCGCAGCTCAAGCTTCACAACAGGCTCGCTTCCAGGTGGCGGTGGAGGCTCGGGGCGCCGGCCCCGGCCGGGCGTTCAGGAGGGGTCGTAGGGGGTGGAGACGTCGAGGGACCCGTCGATGATCTGCTGTCGCAGCTCCTCGAGCCTGGCCTTGACCGGCGCCGGTACCCGGGAGTCGAAGTCGTGGAAGGGCGCAGCGGCCACCCCTTTGTTCTTGAGGGTTCCGATGTAGGGCTCGGAGGAGAATCTCCCCTCGGAGGCGTTCTTGACGGTGTCGAAGACCGAGTTGCCGATCTCCTTGACCACGGAGGTCATGATGATGCTGCCGTCGCCGGTGGAGGTGTAGCCGTCGGAGTCGACCCAGATGACGGCGTTGGTGCCACCGGCGTCGTTCTTCTGCTTGACGGAGGCCAGCGTGCCCTGACCGACGGGGCCGGCCACCGGCATGATGATGTCCGCGCCCTGGGAGATGAACTGCTCGGTGATGGCCTGGCCCTTGGCGGCGTCGGTGAAGTTGCCGACGAAGGAGCCGCCCTTGCCGGTGGTGGTGTCCCAGCCCTTGACCTGGACCGAGGCACCGGTGTCCTTGTTGTAGCGGGCCACGCCTTTGGCGAATCCGTCCATGAAGATCTGGACGGTGGGCAGGGGCTTGCCGCCGTAGGTGCCCACGACCCCGGTCCGTGAGGTGCCGGCGGCGGCGTATCCGGCCAGGTAGGCGGCCTCGGCCGTCTTGAACAGCAGCGGTTTGGTGTTGGGAAGGGTGGTGGGCTTCCCGTCGGCGCCGATGAAGGAGGCGTCGATGAGGGCGAACTGGATGTCGGGGTTGGCCTTGGCCGACTCGGCCAGGTCGGCGGCGATGTTGAAGCCGACGCCGATGACGAGCTTGCAGTTCTGCTGGATGAGCGCGTAGATGTTGGTGGCGTAGTCGGCGGAGCTCTCCGACTGCACGGCGATGGTCTTGACTCCCAGCTCCTTGCCGGCCCGATCCAGTCCCTTCTTGCCGGACTCGTTGAAGGAGTGGTCGTCGAAGCCGCCTTCATCGGAGAGCATGCAGGCGATGAAGTCCTTGGCGCCCTCGAGGTTACGGGTGGGCCGCTGCGCCGGCGGCGTCCCGCAGGCGGCCAGGACCAGGGCCAGGGCCGCGCCGAGCGTCATCGCGGAGCAGGCCTTCTTCATGGAAACCTCCGTGGTTCTCACGTGCGACGGGGGACACATCCGAGTGTCAAGGATAGGTGAAAGCCTCTCATTCTCACACCACCTGATCCACCGGAATGACCTCATGATCGTCGTGGTTTCGATGAGGGGCCCGGCGCCGGAGGAGCGTCTTCTTCCGGCACTGGGCCCCTCGAAGGGCCAACTGACCGACCCCGATTGCCGCTGCGTGCCTTACCGCCAAGGGCCGGCGAGGCTGGCTACTCGCAGCAACTCGGGCGACGTCCAGCGTCGTCTGGTCGCAATGCACGAGGCCCGGGTACTACTGGAGGAGGGATGGGGGTACTCCAGGTAGGTAGGGCCTTCGTGCAGTACGCACAACCCTTGGCCAGTAGATCCCGACCCTCGTGGAGTAGGGGCAGCTCTGACAAGCCCCGGGCCGGAGCCGACGTCGGACCACGACCTCCAGGCCCCGATCAAGAGCCGAGCAGGGGCCAGTGGGGTCGGACCTGGGGTGAGGGCGTCGGGCTGCGCCGCAAGACCCCCGCTGGGCCGATGCTGAAGGCAGCCCAGTGTCCACAGCACTGACATCAACGAACCCGCCGCGGAAGCGCCCGGTGCGAATCGTTGGAATGCCGCGGTTTATCTTCGGCGCGCGGCGCCGATGCGGAACTGATGTCAGCGCTGTGGACACTGGCGAGATGCCGGATTTCTCCCATCGGCCCACCATGGCCTTCAGGGCGACCAGCCCTACCCCGGAATCGCGCCGGCGTGAGCGCCTCAGAAGTCGGGGGCCAAGACGGTCCCCGGCGCAGTGGTCCGGCTAGAGCAGATCCTCGCGACCGGCCGCCTTGAGGGCGTCGACGACGCCCTTGACGTCCTGGGCGTGCTCGGGGGTGGTGACCAGGAGGGCATCGGGAGTATCGACGACGACGGCACCCGGCACTCCCAGAAGCACAACCGTGCGTCCGGACGTCGAGGCGATGAGGGCACCATCGGAGTCAAGGGCCCGAACCTCCGGGCACGGGGCCGCGAGGGCTGCGCCGTCAACGGCGCCGACGCAGGCAGAACCGTCGACGTCGTCGAGTACGCCTGCCCCTGCCGCCACCCCCTCGGTGTGCGGCGGGACGAGCTCGGTCAGGGCGTCGAATCCGCCGACGTCGTTCCAGCCCATGGAGACCGGCACGGTGGCCACTCCCCCGGCGGCGGCCACCGGCTCGGCGATGGCGTGGTCGATGGCGATCTTCTCCAGGGCCGGCCAGCGCTCGGCCAGGACCTCCTCACGCTCGGGGGCGTCCCAAGCGGCGGCAATGGCCTCGATGCCCTGGGCCAGCTGGGGCCTGAGCTCGGCGAGGTGGTCCAGGAGGACGCCGGCGCGGACCACGAACATGCCCGCGTTCCAGCGGTAGTCGCCGGTGGCCAGGTAGGCGGCGGCGGTGTCGGCGTCGGGCTTCTCGGTGAAGCCCCGGACCCGACGACCGTCGGGGGCCCCGGGCACGTCAGTGGGGTCCCCCGCGTGGATGTAGCCGAAGGCGGTCGAGGGGCCGGTGGCCTCGATCCCGATGGTGACCACCCAGCCCTGCTCGGCCAGGAGGGCGGCCTGTCGGACGGCGTCGGCGAAGGCGGCCCGGTCGGCCACAGTGTGGTCGGCGGCGAAGGAGCCGACGACGGCGTCTCGTCCGTGACGGCGGGCGATGACAGCTGCGGCCAGGCCGATGGCCGCCATGGAGTCGCGCGGGGAGGGCTCGGCCAGGAGGTTGTCGCGCGGGATGCTCGGAAGCTGGTCGGCCACGGCGGCGATATGGGCGACACCGGTGACGACCGTCGTCGTCGCGGTCACCGGGGCGAGTCGCTCGACGGTGTCCTGCAGGAGACTGTGGCCGGCCCCGGTGAGGTCGAGGAGGAACTTGGGGCGGTGACGCCGGCTGAGCGGCCACAGCCGGGTGCCCGCGCCGCCGGCGGGGATGATGGCGTGAATGGCCGGCGCCGAGCCGTCGGGCTGTGCGGGGCGATCGGACTTGCCAGGGTTGCCAGAAATATCAGTCACCGGCACAGGCTAGCGCTCGGAACACAACCTCGCACACACCACCGCCCCAGTCTCAGCATCTACATCCCGGGCCGGGCGACCTTCTTCCGCTGAGTCGCTTTCATGACACCCGCGCCAATCAAACCAATAATGCCGAGCACCACTCCACCAACCGCTGCTTTGCGAACCGTATAGGCACTCTCACCGATCCATCCTTGACTCTCCCACTGGGCACGAGCCCGATAGCTCTCAATGGTGACGGGGCAGTCTCCCTGGTCCGGATCGCTGAACCCGGAACTGACGGACCCGTCGGTGACGCATTCATACTTGGGGGCCGGTCCGCTCGCAGGAATAAGACTGATCCCGATGGCGCCAACGCCCGCTACCAGCAGAACCAACGCAAAGATGAGCACTCGTTTAGCCGCTGACACAACGACTCCTTTCAGGAAAAGAGAACAAGGGATGTGTTCGACACGCAATGCTACCCGTATGGACGAGAATCTCAACCCCAGGATTCACGAACTGTCGATGCATATATACCCCATCAATTCGCTAGGCGACCAGGGGCTCAAGAACACATCACACCCATCTTTTGATTCGTGAAAAATTCACCTTCGGACGTAAGCACCACCATTCCCCATCCCTCCCAAAAAGTGTTTCCATCCACACTCAGGGGATCGGCACCGGGGGGAGGTAGTCAGGGTGTGCCGTCGGGTCCGCCTCGAGACTTCCGGTAATGGACTGCCGGGGCCAGGCCAGGGTCTCAGGCACGGAGAGCGTTACGTAGTTGGGGCGCTCGTGGGCGTGGACCTCGTCGGGGTGGCCGACGTCACGGGGCAGCGGCGGGTTGGCCATCCAGGCCGCCACAAGCAGCACGACGCGGCTGGTCAGGTGCAGCCACAGGATGAGGACGGCGATGGCGGCGAAGGAGGCCAGCAGCGGGTTACGTGTCACCGAGCCGACCGCCCCGGTTCCCACCTGGCGCAGCGCGCCCAGCGCGAAGGCGCCCAGCATGCAGCCCTGCACCAGGTCGCGTCGGGGAGGGCGGATGCCGCACATGGTGATGAGGAGCGCCAGGACACCGGTGTCGATGAGGAAGGAGAGCAGGAGCGTCATCATCCATGTCCCGGTCCCGGTCAGCGACTGCGGCAGGCCCAGGGCCCGACCGACGTTGCCCGACAGCGTCGTCGTCACCACCGAGGCGACGGCGGTCACCAGCACTCCGGCCACGATGACGAGGAACCCCGCGATATTGGCCAATTGCCCGACCACCGGTCTCATCACGGGGTTGACCAGGCCGAACATGGCCCGCAAGGCGATCTTGAGAGTACCCATGAGGCTGATGACCGAGTAGATGAAGGCCCCGGCCGCCAGCACCGAGCCCAGGTTGAGCGCAGAGGTGAGCGTCAGCTGCTCGACCGAGACCAGCCCCTTGCCGTTGCCGGTGTCGATGACACCGGGCAGCAGAGAGTTGATGGAGTCCACGACGGCCGCCCGGATGGTGGGGTGCCGACCGAGCATCGCCATGAGCATGCTCACGCCGATGACGAGCACGGCGAAGACCGAGAACATACCCGTGTAGGCGATCCCGCCGGCCATGAGCGCACCGCGCGCCGTGCCGTAGCGGATCAGGGCCCGACCGACCCGCGTGCGCCGCCCAGCCGCCAGCAGCTCCTTAACACGCTCGATCACACCGAGACCACCGGAGTCGTCGGGACCGCCGATGCTGCGGGCGCCTCACTGTCGGCGGAGGTGTCGGAGGCGAGGGAACCCCCGAAGGCGAAGGCGGCAACCACTTCCCAGCCCCCCTCCGAGGCCGAGCACCCACTGCTGCTGCGGCGGGCGGGCCGACTGAGGTGGCGGTAGAGATGAAGCTTGGTGACGGTGAAGTCCATGGTCAGATCCGCCCCCTTCCTCGCCGCGGTGTCGAGGCCGTCCTCGGCGATCTCGTGGGCCAGGGTCACGTGCGGATGGAAGGGGAAGCTGAGCGAACGGGCCAGGGGGCCCCGGCGGTCGCGGACCCGCGTCTGAAGACGGTCGCAATCCTCGGCACCGCTGCGCAGACCGAGGTAGACCACGGGACTGACGGGCCGGAAGGTGCCGACCTCGTCAAGACGCACCTCGAAGGGGCTCGTCCCGGCAGCCACGTCGCGCAGGTGCCGCATGACCTCGTCGAGGGAGTCGACGTCGACGGCCGTGGGGGGCAGCAGCGTGATATGGGGCGGCACGACCTCGGCCAGAGGATCCCCGGCGGCCTCCCGCACCGCTCGCACCTGGGCGGCGTAGTGGGAGGGCAGGGCGATGGCCACACCGATGACGCACTGGTGCGCGTCTGGTGCGGGGATCTGCATGACTCCTGAGCTCCTACGGGATGACTGGTCGATCGGGTTGATGTGAAATCCTGCGTCCGGAGAACGCACGCCCACGAGGGGGACCCGAACACATTACCGTGTCACACCCCCGTTATCCCAGCCGAGAGTGCAGCACGAGCGGGATAAGTGTGCCATGACCGACCGAACGGGTGAAACCGTGGCGCCCACCACCGCCTGTGCGACTCTGTGCGGGAACGTGCGAACATGGCGTTTTCTTGGCCGAGGTCTGGCAGACTGGCCCCATGCACCCCGGCCCCTCAGCCTCAGCCGTCGCCCCGCCCCGTCCGGCCCCGATGCTCGCCCGTCAGCGTCAGGAGCACATCCTGGAGCGGGTCGCGGCCACCGGCGGGGTCCGTGTGGCCGACATCGTCGAGGAGCTGGGGATCTCCGAGATGACCGTGCGCAGAGACATCACTGAGCTCGTCACCCAGGGGCTCGTCGAACGCGTCCACGGCGGGGCGGTGGCGGCCGGCCCCACGACCCTCGAGCCACGATTCACCGCCAAGTCGACTCTCAACCTGGAGGCCAAGCGCCGCATCGGCCAGGCCGCGGCCGCCATGGTCCGCCCCGGGGACTCCCTGGCGCTGTCCGCCGGGACCACCACCCTGGCGCTCGCCCAGGCCCTGACCGAGCTGGAGCACTTCCCCACCCTGACCGTCATCACGAACTCGCTGCCCGCCGCGCAGGTGCTCTTCGACGCCGCCGACGCCGCCCGCGCCGAGAACCGCGACGCCCCCACGGTGGTCATCACCGGGGGCGAGCGCACGCCGTCGAACGCCCTGGTGGGGCTGGTGGCCATCGACGCGCTGCGCACAATGCGCGTGGAGTGGGTCTTCCTGGGCGCCCACGGCTTCACACCCGAGGCCGGGCTCATGACCCCCAACCTGCAGGAGGCCTCCGCCAACCAGGCACTGGTCGCCGCCGGGCGCACGGTGGTGGCCACGCTGGACTCCTCCAAGTGGGGGGTCCTGGGGCTGCGCTCCTTCTGCGCCACCCGGGACATCGGGGTCCTGGTGACCGAGGCCGAGCCCGACGCCGACAGCGTCGACGCCCTGCAACAGGCCGGCACCCGCCTGACCATCGCCACCTGACCCCACCCCGCCCTCACCGTCCTTCTCGCCCCTTCCACAGCCCGCCCACCACCCGTCCTCTCACTCACAGAACAACCCTCACAGGAGACCACGATGACCAACGATGCTCCCGTCTTCGCCCCCGCGCTGAGCCCGCAGGAGGGCGCCGAGGCTGCGACCGCCCTGTTCCGCGAGGTCTTCGAGGCCGAGCCCGACGGCGTCTGGTACGCACCCGGGCGCGTCAACATCATTGGCGAGCACACCGACTACAACGGCGGCCTGGCCCTGCCCATCGCCCTGCCCCACCGGGCGCACCTGGCGCTGCGGCGCCGCGACGACCGCGTCGTGCGCCTGGTATCCCCCCAGACCCGGGAGAAGGTCGACGTCATGGACCTCGACACGATCGGCCCGAAGGGAACCCCCGGGGAGGTGGAGCACTGGGCCTCCTACATCGCCGGCGTCGCCTGGTCCCTGGAGCGCGACGGCTTCGAGAGCCTGCCGGGCTTCGATGCCGCCCTCGTCTCCTGCGTGCCCCTGGGAGGCGGGCTGTCCTCCTCGGCGGCCCTGGAGTGCTCTGCGGCCGTCGCCATTGACGAGGTCGCGCACCTGGGCCTGGCCGGGACTCCTGAGGAGCCCAACGACGCCGGGCGCGCCCGCTTGGTGTCCAACTGCGTGCGCACGGAGAACGAGATGGCCGGCGCCCCCACCGGCGGCATGGACCAGTCGGCCTCCCTGCGCTGCCACGAGGGTCACGCCCTGGAGCTGGACTGCCGCGACGGCTCGGTGACCCACGTGCCCTTCGACCTGGCCGCCGAGGGGCTGGCCCTCCTGGTCATCGACACCAAGGCCAAGCACTCCCTGGACGACGGCCAGTACGGTGCCAGGCGAGCCGCCTGCGAGCGCGCCGCCGAGATCCTTGGCGTGGAGCTCCTCGCGGACATCGCGGTCGAGGACCTGCCCGGTGCCCTGGAGCGCCTGGCCGCAAGCGCCGACGTCCAGGACGCCGGAGAGGCCGACGAGCTGGTCAAGCGCACCCGCCACGTCGTCACCGAGATCGACCGCACCCGCCGGCTCGTCTCGCTCCTGCAGGACGGGCGCCCCCTGCGCGGTGAGAAGCTCGCCGAGGCGGGCAGGCTCATGGACGCCTCGCACGAGTCACTGCGCGTGGACTACGAGTGCACTTGCCCCGAGCTGGATGTGGCCGTGGAGGCGGCCCGTGCCGCCGGCGCCCACGGGGCGCGCATGACCGGTGGCGGGTTCGGAGGCTCGGCGATCGCCCTGGTGGACGCTGACGCCGTCCACGACGTGGCCGCCGCCGTGACCGATGCCTACCGGCGTGAGGGTTTCAACCCACCGGCCTTCCTCGACGCGGTTCCCGCTGCCCCGGCCGGACGGCTCGCCTGAGCTGTACAGCACGCCGCTCGGCCGGCGCACCTTGACGGTGATCAGCCCTCTCCAACCTCGGTTGGAGAGGGCTTTCAGCGTTCCTCCTTCAGGATGAGGTCAGACAAGTACTCCTGCCGTAGTCTCTGTGCGTATTAATCAGGAACGCGGGCTCCCTACCCGGTTCCGATTCCGTTGCCTTCCATGGAGGACGCCGTGAAGCGCTTCGTCTGGCCCGCCCTCAAGACCCTCATTGCGGTGATCATCGCCGTCGCCCTGGTGAAGATCGCCTTCTTCCCCTCGCAGAACGATGGCACAACCGCTGACATCTCCCCCGGTTACGCCGCTGACGTCAAGACCGCCACCGTTGCCACCGGCAACATCTCCAACACGGTGACGGTCAAGGGTCACATCGTTCAGGACGCCACGGTCGAGGTCCAGGCCGACCTGGCGGGCGTGGTGGACTCGGTCGCCGTGGAGAAGGACAGCCAGGTCAACGCCGGCGATCCACTGCTCTACATCAAGCACTCCGAGTCTCAGTCCCCGACGACCAAGACCGATGAGAACGGCAACGTCACCCAGACACCGACCGAGGACAAGGTCACCTGGTCCACGATCTACGCCCCTGTCAGCGGCACTGTGACCCCCAAGGTCATCAAGCAGCAGGAGACCGGCGTCGGCGTCGTCGTGGCCACTATCACCCCCTCGACCTACTCGGCCACCGGCACCGTCAGCGCCACGCAGCAGTACCGGCTCACCAACGCCCCCACTGCCGCGACCCTGACCCTGGAAGGGGGCCCGGCTCCCTTCCAGTGCAACAACCTCAAGGTCGGCACCAAGGCCTCCGCCTCCACGACCACCGGTGGGGACGGCTCGACGACGACCACCTCCGGTGACGGCACCAGCGTGGAGATGCGCTGCGCGGTTCCCGGCGACCAGAAGGTCTTCGCCGGCATGCCGGTGACCATCAGCGTTGACGCGGGCAGTGCCTCGGACACCCTGATGGTTCCGGTCACCGCCGTGGAGGGCAAGGTCGGCTCGGGCTTCGTGTGGCTGGTCCCCGAGTCCGGGGACGCCTCCAAGGCGGTCAAGACCGCCGTGAAGCTGGGGATCACGGACGGCACGAACATCCAGATCACCGCCGGCCTCAAGGCCGACCAGCAGGTGCTGCAGTTCGTCCCCAACAAGGACACGCGCCGTACCGGGACGCCGGATAGCTGCGAGCCGGACAACTCCGCCTGCTACGACTCCGAAGGCAAGGAGATCCTGTGAGCGGGCTGCTGGAGCTGCGGGAGATCACCCGTACCTTCACCGTTCCCGACTCCGAGCCCCTGGAGATTCTCACGGGAGTCAACCTGAGCGTCTCCCCCGGCGAGCACGTGGCCATCGTGGGACGCTCGGGAACGGGCAAGTCCACCCTGCTCAACATCCTGGGTCTCATCGACAAGCCGACGTCGGGCCACTACACGCTCTCCGGCACCGACACCTCCCGGCTCGGGGAGAGCCGCCGCGCCCACCTGCGGGGGCAGACCTTCGGCTTCGTCTTCCAGTCCTTCAACCTCATCCCGGGGCTGAGCACCACCGAGAACGTGGCCGCCCCGCTCCTGTACGACACCGGCAGGGCCTTCTGGACCCGCAGCACGCGGGCCGCGGAGCTGCTGGAGGCCGTGGGCCTGGGAGACAAGGTGGGCTCGCCCATCTCACGTCTGTCGGGAGGCGAGCAGCAGCGGGTGGCCATCGCCCGGGCACTGTCCCGCCGCCCCAGCGTCATCCTGGCCGACGAGCCCACCGGAGCCCTCGACGTCGACACCGGCAACTCGGTCATGACGCTCCTGGAGCGACAGTGCGCCGAGAACGGCGCCGCCCTCATCATCATCACTCACGACCTGGCCGTGGCCGGCCGCGCCCACACGCAGTACCGGCTCGATCACGGCACCCTCACCCCGATCTCCGTCATGCGTCGCAAGGTCGGCAGCCTGGAGGAGTTCGGTGAGGTCGTCGCCCCTCCGGCATCCCCCTATCCGTCTCCCTCCACCAGCCACGAAGGAGCCTCATGAACGGCATTCTCACCGGATTCTTCGGCGCCATCGTCGAGGCGTGGGCCCAGCTGCGCATCGGCAAGCTGAGGGTCCTGCTGTCCCTGGTGGGCGTGGCGGCGGCGGTGGCGGCCATGACCTTCGTCATCGCCCTGGGGCAGGTCTCCGTCGACGCCATCAACAAGGTCAGCGAGAAGTACACCGGCCGCCAGGGCACGGTGACGATCAACGTCAGCCCCACCGGCAAGGGCCTGGACCAGGCACTCCAGGCCGACGACGCACCCGAGGCGAGCGCCGGCAGCGACTCAGCCGGCAGCAGTGGCGCCGACGCAGGCGGGTCGGGTGGCTCGGGTGGCGCAGGTGGCGCAGGTGGCGCAGGTGGCGCAGGTGGCGCAGGTGGCGCAGGCGGAGGCTCCACGACCAGCGCTGCGACCGCAGCGAAGATCTCGGGGGCGATGAACAGCTTCGTCGAGCGCTACGACGTCAAGTCCTGGGCGACGACCTACACCTCCAACGTCCGCTTCTCCTTCCCCGACGGGGCTCGGAGCGTGCCCACCCAGACCGTGAGCCTGAGCTACGGGCTCCTGCACCACAAGACCGTCTCCCAGGGGCGCTGGTTCACCGCGCAGGACGAGGACGACCTGTCCCCGAGTATGGTCGTCACCCAGGGCTTCCTTGACGCACTGGGGATCCAGGAGCTCACCGAGCCGGTCACCATCACCTCCTTCTCCCCCGTGCAGACCTCCTTCACGATCGTCGGCGTGCTGGAGGCGGAGGACCTCTCCCTCATGGGTTGCAGCGGTGACCCCGAGCGGGACGCGGGCCTGCCGTGCACACAGCCCGTGACCGCCTTCGCCCTCAACACGCCTTACGAGCACTGGCTGCCCAAGGACGCTTCCCGCCCCGCCCCCACACTGGAGATCTGGGCCGGTCAGGACGGCGCGAAGGAGGTCGCCAGCCTGGCCAAGAAGGACCTGGACGCGCGCTTCGGTCAGGGCTCGACCCAGACCGAGGACAACCTCCAGGGCGGCGGCATGGTCTCCAGCGCGAACACCTTCACCCAGGTGGTCACGGCCGCCGGCGTGTTCGTCATGCTGCTGGGGGCCCTGAGCCTGGTCAACATCTCACTGGTGACCGTGCGCCAACGCATCCACGAGATCGGGGTGCGGCGCTCCTTCGGGGCGACGAGCAGACGCATCTTCTTCTCCATCATGCTGGAGTCGGTGGTGGCCACCGTGGTCGCCGGCGTCGTCGGCATCGGGATCGCGATCGTCGGGATGCGCTTCATGCCGCTGAGCACCTTCCTGGGGATCCCGGTGACCACGACCCCGCCCTTCCCCATGATGGCGGCCGTCATCGGCCTCATCGCGGCCACCGCCGTGGGCGCGCTGGCGGGCATCATCCCAGCGATCGTGGCCACCCGCATCCGGCCGATCGACGCGATCCGCTACTGAGACGGATGTCGGGGTCGGGCACGTTCACGTGCCCGACCCCGACATCCGTTCTCCGGAAGGGTCAGCCGTGGCTTTAGAGGTACTCGACGACGAGCGGGGCGTGGTCGGACCAGCGTGAGGCGTAGTCGGGCGCCCGATCCACGGCGACGCTGCGGGCCCGCTCGGCCAGGGCTGGGGTGAGGACCTGGTAGTCGATCCGCCAACCGGCGTTGTTGTCGAAGGCCTTGCCGCGCTGGGACCACCACGTGTAGGGCCCCTGCTCCTCGTCCCCCACGAGGTGGCGCGAGGCGTCCACCCAGCCGGAGGCGAACCATCCCTCCAGGTGGGCGATCTCCTCATCCATGACGCCGGCGATCTTGTTGTGGTTGGGCTTCCAGTTCTTGATGTCGCGCTCGGAGCGCACCACGTTGAGGTCCCCGGCCATGACGGCCTGGGGGCCGCCATCACGGGCGGCGCCCAGGAGGTCGGCCATGCGGGCGTCGACGAGCTCGAGGTGGGCGTACTTCTGGTCCATCTTCTCGGTGCCCAGCTGGCCGGAGTGCAGGTAGGCGGAGATGACGGTGAGCTGCTCGACGCCGTCGAAGCCGGTGAGACTCAGGTCGGCCTCGAGCCAGCGACCGGAGTCGACGTCGGGCTCCTCGGTTCCGGGAGCGGCCACGCCGTAGCGCAGCTCGCCGAGGGCGGCGGGGCCGCCATCGCGCACGGCGACACCCACACCCGCACGGCCCTTGATGCGACAGGGCCAGATGGCGGCCTCGTAGCCGGGCAGCAGATCGACGGCGATCTGCTCGTCGGCACGAACCTCCTGGAGCAGGAGGATGTCGGGGGCAGAGGCGGTGAGCCACTCCCCCATGCCCTTGCGGGCGGCGGCCCGGATGCCGTTGACGTTGACGGTGGCGATACGCATGGCGGCAAGCCTACGCGGTCGGCCCTGAGCCTGAGACGATAGAGCCATGAGCGACGCCGGTATGAGTGCCAGCAGCGTGAGAACCGTTCACGTCCTGGTCCAGGGCACGGTCCAGGGTGTGGGTTTCCGCTACCACTGCGCCTACACCGCCCAGGAGCTGGGTGTGGTGGGGCAGGTCCGCAACCTGCCCGACGGGGACGTCGAGGTCATGGCCCAGGGCGAGCCGGAGGCCGTGGGCCGGCTGATCGCGTGGCTGAGACACGGCCCCCGGTGGGCCTCGGTGCGCCGGCTCACCGTCACCGACCTGCGCGCCGGCTGTCTGGATGAGCGCAGGTTCGAGATCACCGGGTGAGAGGATCGGGCCATGGATCCCGACGACGTCCGCAAGCCGCGCAGCGCACGACGACTCGGCGTATGGATGGCCGTCATCGTCATCGCCGCCGCCCTCCCCGTCCTGGCTCAGGCCTCGTTCCTGTCCCGCGTCAGCACCCTTCTGTGGCTGGCCTCCATGCCACTGTGCGTCCTGGGCTGCGCGATGCTGGCCAAGGAGCTGGCGGCACGTCGCGCCTCCAGGCAGGACCTGGACTGAGGGGCGGATCAGGACCCGACGACGCAGACCGGCCCTCAGGCATCCCAGGACGCCCGAGGGCCGGTCCGGTCAGGTGAGGCGGTCACGCGCCGGACCAGCGGCGCCGCTTCAGAGCGAGCGCTCCGCGGTCTCGACAACGTTGGCCAGCAGGAGGGCGCGGGTCATGGGCCCCACGCCACCGGGGTTGGGCGAGAGCCAGGAGGCCACCTCGTCGACGCCGTCGGCGACGTCACCGGCGATGCGGCCCTTGCCGGTGGCGGGGTCGACGACGCGCGAGACGCCCACGTCCAGGACGATGGCGCCGGGAGCGACCATCTCCGGGGTGATGATGCCGGGGCTGCCGGCCGCCGAGATGACGACGTCGGCCCGGCGCACGTGCTCAGCCAGATCCGTGGTGCCGGTGTGGCAGATGTCCACGGTGGCGTTGACGTCCTTGCGTCCCAGGAGCAGGCCGATGGAGCGGCCCACCGTGACACCGCGGCCGACGACGCACACGTTGCGGCCGGCCAGGTCGATGCCGTGGCGCTCCATGAGCTCGATGCAGCCGCGCGGCGTGCAGGGCAGCGGCGAGTCGATGGGTCCAGAGGCCCGCAGCACCAGGCGCCCCAGGTTGGTGGGGTGCAGGCCGTCGGCGTCCTTGGCCGGGTCGACGCGCTCCAGGACCGCGTTGGTGTCCACGCCCGCCGGCAGCGGGAGCTGGACGATGTAGCCGGTACAGGCGTCATCGGCGTTGAGGCGGTCGACGGCGGCCTCCACCTCGGCCTGGGTGGCGGTGGCCGGCAGGTCCTCACGGATGGAGAGGATGCCGACCTCGGCGCAGTCGGCGTGCTTCCCGGCGACGTACTTGACGCTGCCGGGGTCCTCCCCCACCAGGACCGTGCCCAGGCCGGGGGTGACGCCGCGCTCGCGCAGCGCCGCGACGCGCTCCTTGAGCTCGGCCTTGAGGGCGGAGGCCGTGGCCTTGCCGTCCAGGACCCGGGCGGCCCCGTTCCAGGGCGCCCTCACTGGGCCAGCCCCGGGTAGAGGGGGAAGGCGTCGGTCAGGGCGCGCACGCGGGCGCGCAGGGCGGCCAGGGTCTCGTCGTCGGCGGTACCGGCGGCGCCGTGGATGAGGGTGGCGGCGATGATGTCGGCGACCTCGGAGAACTCGGCGTCGCCGAAGCCGCGGGTGGCCAGGGCGGGGGTGCCGATGCGCAGGCCGGAGGTGACGCGCGGGGGACGCGGGTCGAAGGGGACGGCGTTGCGGTTGACCGTGATGCCGGCGGTGTGCAGGAGGTCCTCGGCCTGCTGGCCGTCCAGGGAGGAGTCGCGCAGGTCCACCAGCACCAGGTGGACGTCGGTACCACCGGTGACCAGGCTGACGCCGGCGGCCTTGACGTCATCGGCCCCCAGGCGCTCGGCGATGATGGCGGCGCCGCGCACAGTGCGCTCCTGGCGCTCGCGGAACTCCTCGGTGCCGGCGATCTTCATGGCCACGGCCTTGGCGGCGATGACGTGCATGAGGGGGCCGCCCTGCTGGCCGGGGAAGACGGCGGAGTTGAGCTTCTTGCCCCACTGCTCGGCGCGGCTGGACAGGAGCATGCCGGAGCGGGGGCCGCCCAGGGTCTTGTGGACGGTGGTGGACACGACGTCGGCGTGCGGGACGGGGTTGGGGTGCAGGCCGGCGGCGACGAGCCCGGCGAAGTGGGCCATGTCCACCCACAGGGCCGCACCGACCTCGTCGGCGATCGCGCGGAAGGCTGCGAAGTCGAGGTGGCGGGGGTAGGCGGACCAGCCGGCGATGATGACCGTGGGGCGCTCGCGCAGGGCGGCCTCGCGCACCTGGTCCATCTCGATGCGCATGGTGGTCTCGTCCACGCCGTAGGCGGTGGCGTTGTAGTTCTTGCCGGAGAAGTTGATCTTCATGCCGTGGGTGAGGTGGCCGCCGTGGGCCAGGGACAGACCCAGGAGGGTGTCGCCGGGGGTGGCCAGGGCGTGGAGGACGGCGGCATTGGCCTGGGCACCGGAGTGGGGCTGGACGTTGGCCCACTCGGCGTCGAAGACGGACTTGGCGCGCTCGATGGCCAGGGACTCGGCGACGTCGACGACCTCGCAGCCGCCGTAGTAGCGGCGCCCCGGGTAGCCTTCCGCGTACTTGTTGGTCAGGACCGATCCCTGACACTCCAGGACGGCCCGGGGAACGAAGTTCTCCGAGGCGATCATCTCCAGGGTCTCGCGCTGGCGGGTGAGCTCGCCGGTGAGGACCTCGGCGATGTCTGGGTCGAGCTCGGCCAGGGGCTGGTTCAGGGACGGGGTGACGGCTTGCGCGGTCATGTCTCTCCTCAGGTGTGAGGCGCAGGCCGCGGCGAAGCGGGCGGCCGTGCGCGCACTGGTGGGCGATCCGTGGCCCAGGCGGGCGACCCCGGAGTCGTGTTCGTGCCGCTCCCCGGTGGTGATCCACCCGGCGCCAGTCGCGACAGGACCACCCTACCGTGCCGGGGCGGAGCCGCGCCGCCCCCTGCCGCGCCGTGCCGCCCCAGAGTGAGGCTCGCGCCACAGGGGTGGACGCTCAGCCCTCCTGCCCGAACCAGTCGCCCAGGCCGTCGTCGGCGCCGATCCAGGCCAGCGCCTGGGCCATCTCCTCGGGTCGCAGGAGGATCCGGGCGAAGGCGCGGCGCACCTGCTCGCGCATCTCCTCATCGCCGACGCCGGTGACCACGAGGTGGCAGCGGGGCTCGTCGGCCGCGTCGCCGCCGGTACCGGAGGGGGCGGTCGGGACCTCCGCCCAGGTGCCGGCGTCGCCAACGATCACGGCACCTCCGGCGACCTCCCAGGTGCAGACCCGGCCAGGACGGCTGGGCAGCCAGAAGCAGCCGCGAGCGCACAGGCCCTGTCCGGCGAGCTCGACGACGAGGGAGCGCAGGCGTCCGGGATGGAAGGGCATGGTGGCGCTGAGGTCGAGGGTCCACACGCCGTGCTCGTCGGGGCCACCCCAGGCGCTGGTGGTGGCGGGGTGGATGCGGCTCAGGGAGGCGGCGGCGTCGTGGGTGAGGGCGGTGAGGGCCTCCAGGAGGGGTGCGTCGAGCCCCGGGAGCAGGAGGGCGTCGTGGGGGCGCAGGTGCTCAATGAGGTCGGCCCCGGCGGGGTCCTCGTCACGTCCCAGGGCCAGGACGAGGTCGGCGTAGCCGAGGTTGGTCAGGTGGACGGCGCCCGTGCAGCGGGAGTCGCCGGGGAAGGCGGTCAGCAGGCGGTGCTCGAGGAGCTCGTCCAGGGCGGTCGTGGCGTCCAGGACGTGGGCGGCTCCGGCCAGTCTCACGCCGGTGCCGGTGAGCTCCTCGGCCAGTCCGGGCAGGAGGTGGGCGAGCTCGATGGCCGCCGGCAGGAGGATGACGGTGGTGCCGCCCGGTTCCTGGGCGGCGCGGTCCTGGGCGACGGCGGCCAGGACCTCCCGCAGGGAGCAGGTGGGGCAGGTGGAGGGCATGGGGACGTCGAGCCTGACCGGTTCGTCGTCGAAGCCCTCGGCCGAGCTGTGGCTGACGAGTCGAACCAGGTCGCCGTCGGCGTCGCTGCTCTCGGCCTGGTCATCGGCGCCGAAGTGGAGCCCGGCGCGGATGACCACGGCGTCCTGGCCGGCCAGGGTGAGGTCGACCAGGTCCAGCAGAGCGGGGTCGACGGCGCCGATGACGGCCAGGGCGTGTCGGCCGTCGGCCGGGAAGCCGGGGATGTCGGCGCAGTTGTCGACGAGGTCGTCCGAGGGGTCGGTCACGGGTGTCCTCCAGCAGAGTTGACGAAACTGAGAATCATTCTTATATCATGCTCGTCATGACCACCTACTGCCAAGTCACGGGGGCCCGGCCTGTCTTCGGCCGGTCCGTCTCTCACTCCCACAAGCGCACGCCCCGGCGCTGGGATCCCAACCTGCAGCGCAAGCGCTACTGGGTGCCGTCCTTGGGTCGCACCCTGCGCCTGACGGTGTCCGCCAAGGGCATCCGCACGATCGACAAACTGGGCATTGATGTCGTCGTGGCTCAGATGCTCGCCCGAGGGGAGAAGCTGTCATGAGCGGAGCCAAGGGCAAGGACCTGCGGCCGATCATCAAGATGGTCTCGACCGCGGGCACGGGTCACACCTACGTGACCCGCAAGAACCGCCGCAACACCCCCGACCGGCTGGTGCTGCGCAAGTTCGATCCGGTGGTGCGCCGGCACGTGGAGTACAAGGAGTCGCGCTGATGGCCAAGAAGTCCAAGATCGCCGCCGAGCTGCGGCGCCAGCAGATGGTGGAGCGTTACGCCGAGCGCCGCGCCGAGCTCAAGCGGGCCTCGATCAACCCTCACCTGAGCCAGGAGAAGCGCGATGAGGCGATGGCGGCTCTGCACGCGCTGCCGCGAGACGCCTCCCCCACTCGTCTGCGTCGGCGCGACGCGGTGGACGGTCGCCCGCGCGGGCACCTGCGCGTCACCGGGACCTCCCGGGTGCGCTTCCGCGAGATGGCGCTGCGCGGCGAGCTGCCGGGCATCGTCAAGTCCTCCTGGTAGGCGGGTGCGGGCGGGGTGGGTCTGTGGGCCCGCACCCGCCGGGGGCATGCGGCGTAACGCAGCCGCAGCCGCCCTCTCGCAGCGCCGCCACCGACACCCGTCTCCACGTCAGTTCTTACATTCACCCCCACCCAAGGAGCTCGTATGCGTCCTGGGATCCACCCCAGCTACCAGCCCATCGTCTTTCGTGACAAGTCCGCCGACTTCGCCTTCCTGACCCGTTCGACCCTGACGTCGTCGGAGACCATCGAGTGGGAGGACGGCAACACCTACCCGGTCTACGACGTCGAGGTCTCCAGCGCCTCGCACCCGTTCTGGACCGGCCAGGGCAAGATCCTGGACACGGCCGGCCGAGTGGAGAAGTTCGAGCGCCGCTACGGCAAGCGCAAGCGGTAGGCGGGCAGGCGGGGCGCCACCGCCCCTCCCCTCGATCTCTCACCGTCCTCGCTGAACACAAAGAAGGAAGGAGCCGATATGAAGGTGCGTGCCTCGATCCGGTCCCTGGCCAAGCAGCCGGGGTCCAAGGTGGTCCGACGCCGCGGTCACACCTACGTCATCAACAAGAAGAACCCCCGTCTCAAGGCCCGTCAGGGCTAAGGCGTTACGGGAAGCCAAGGAGTACGGATCCTCCGGGACCGGCACCTGAGCCGTTTCTACGGCGGGGGCCGGTCCCGGTTAGGCTGAGACCATGGCTCTCTCCACGGCGCAACCCGACTCCGCCGCCCACCTGGTCCTGTCCCTGTCCTGCCCAGACCGTCCGGGCATCGTCCACGCGGTCACCGGCACGTTGGCGCGCCGCGGTGGGAACATCACCGAGTCCAAGCAGTTCGGGGACTCCTCCACCGGTCTGTTCTTCATGCGGGTCCAGGTGCTCACCACCGTGCCGCGCGTGGAACTGGAGAAGGACCTGGCCGAGCTGGCCGGCGAGTACGAGATGGAGTGGAGCCTCGATGAGGTGGGGCGGGCCATGCGCACCCTCATCATGGTCTCGAAGGAGGGGCACTGCCTGACCGACCTGCTCTTCAGGGAGCGCAGCCAGGGGCTGCCGGTCGACGTCGTCGGCGTAGTGGGCAACCACGAGACGCTGCGGGACGTCGCCGAGTTCTACGGAGTTCCCTTCCACCACATCCCAGTCACCAAGGAGACCAAGGAGGCCGCCGAAGCCGAGCTACTGGGGCTGGTGGACTCCCTCAACGTCGAGCTGGTGGTGCTGGCCCGCTACATGCAGATCCTCTCCCCCGCCCTGTGCGAGCGGCTGCACGGGGGCGTCATCAACATCCACCACTCGTTCCTGCCGTCCTTCAAGGGGGCGCGTCCTTACGCCCAGGCGCACGAGCGCGGGGTCAAGCTCATTGGGGCGACGGCGCATTACGTGACGGCGGACCTCGATGAGGGGCCGATCATCGAGCAGGACGTGACGCGGGCCGGTCATGAGGACTCGGTGTCCGTGCTGCAGGCCAAGGGGCAGGACGTCGAGCGCCGGGTGCTGGCGCAGGCGGTGCGCTGGCACACTGAGCACCGGGTGCTGCTCAACGGGCACCGCACCGTCGTCTTCGCCTGAGCGCGCTGCGGCCCACCACCGTCCGGATGGAGCCGGACAGCGACGTGGACGACTCGGGCGGCAAGAGTCGGGGTTATGCAGGCGGATCTGGCGCAGATTCTGAGGATGTCGCGCTCAGCGGTGTGGGGTGCGTGGTGTTTCTCGGACCGGGGGATTTTTCTTCCCCGGAGCCGACATGTTGACGCCTCCTCGTCGTAGCCACAGGACGCCGGTCACCAGCACCATTAGCATAATGAACAGCCCGATCGCGAAACTGGTCACCATCCCCCAGTCGGTGGCACGGTGCACGACGTCGGCAAGAAGGCTGCGCCCGGCACCGGGAGCACTAGCCGTCGTACGCAGTCCCTGTCCTGAGCGCACGCTGCTGACAAGCTCCTGCGCACCCACCGGCCACTGATCACGCACCACGTGCTCGCTCGCACTACCGAACCCCACGCCGGAGACAGCCACGCCGAGCACCACGCCGATCTGCCTCATCGCAGCGGACAGCCCAGAGGCAGCACCTGCCTCATCACCCTCGAAGGAAGCGACCGCCTGCTCGTTGACCACAGTCCCGGCAGCGCCAACCGCAATGCCTGCCAGGATCAGGCCCGGCAGAAGCACCACCCAGGTCGATGAGCCGTACAACAGTACCCATGACATCAGCGCCGCACACCCGACGACAAGGATCCCCAGCAGCCTGGCCGACGGCGCCCAGCGCCCATTACCACCACGAAACAGCCACGCCCCCGCGATGGCACAGAGACTGAACGGGAGGAAGCAGAGTCCAGTCTGCAGGGGTGAAAACAGGTAGATATTCTGTGCATACAGCGACAGCCAGGGCATCTGCCCCACCAGACCAGCCTGGACGGCAAAGCCGGTCAGGATACTCACCACATAGAGCCGGTCAGTCAGCAGGAGCCCCGGAACCATAGGTGAGTCCGAACACCGCTCGACGGCTATGAACAGCCCCATCGCGGCCAGTCCGACAGCAACGCCAACAAGCGTGCGCGCACTAGTCCACCCCCAGGCCGACCCCTCCAGCAGGACGACCGTCACGCCCCCGGTGGAAAGGACTGCCAGCAGTGTTCCGGGCCAGTCCACGTCTGAACCTCTGCGATCCGCGCCGTGATCCTTCACATGCCACGACGCCAGCCAGGACACCACCCCCACAGGGACGTTGATCCAAAAAATGGAGCGCCACCCGGCGACTAGGACCAGGCCCCCGCCTGCCAGTGGCCCCGCAGCGATAGCCACCCCTGAGATGAGCCCGTAGATTCCGGTAGCTCGTGCCCGCTCGCGTCCGGCGGCGTAGCGATCAGAGATCATCGGCACGCCGACGCCCAGGAAGATCGCCCCACCGACCGCCTGAAGAGCCCGGAAAGCGTTGAGTACGACCATCGAAGGGGCCAATGCGCACACGGCCGACCCCACCGTGAACAGGACCAGCCCCCAACGGAACAATCGCAGTCGCCCCAGACTTCCGCTCAAAGTCGCCGCTGACATCAACAACGCCCCCAACGGCAGCGTGTAGGCGTCCACTACCCACTGCAACTCACTCTGCGATGCACCAAGACTCTGCCCGATATCACCCAGTGCCACCGACACCACCGTGATATCCAGGACGTTCATGAAACTCACCGTGCAGACGAGCACAAGCGCCAGAACGCGACTATCCCTTAAATCTGCTATTTCGCGACTACCGGACTCTGCTGCAACTCCCACATCCCATCAACTCACTCGTCGTTCTCTCCAACGTCTAACCGACTGATTAGGTCCTCCAAACCTGTCCGGACAACCTTTCCAGAGATAGTCGTCGGCAAGCTGCCCGCTGGAATCACCCGCACGTCAGCAACATGCAAACCATATCTTTGCGCCACACTACGCTCGATTCCGGACCGCAACATGCTGCCAACCTCATCATCACCATCCCGAGCAAGACCTGGAACATCCGGGCTACCGTCAGTCTCAATCACTTGCTCCACGAAGCAACAGATAAGGTCCGCCGCATTCTGAAATACGACAAACCGCCGCCCACGCAGGATTGGCAAATCCCTTCGCAAAGATTTCTCGATATCGTCTGGGAAATAGTTCTTCCCCCTCACAATCATCATATCTTTGATGCGCCCAGTCACATACAGCTGCCCATCTTTAACGGCACCAATATCCCCGGTCCTCAGGTACCTCTCATGATCACCTTCGATCTCCCAACCGAATGTATTCAACGTACTAACACGATCACCCCAATAGCCCCGAGAGACACTCTCCCCCGCTACGCAGATCTCGCCAATACCTCCCTCGTCTAACGCCACACCCTGCCCGGCCTCCTCAAATCGGGCGATTCGCACCGTTGAGCCAGCTTCAACAGCCCCCGAGGAAACAACCTCAGTGGCCCCTTCACTGGCTGACTCCACCAACTCGCCCTCAGCTAATTCATCACAATCTACTGCAATTTTGCGAACGCCAGCACCCACCGGACCGCCGGTGACAAACAATGTGGCCTCAGCCAAACCATAACAAGGGAACAGAGCCGTCTGCCGTAACCCGGAGCGAGCGAAACGCGCCCCAAAGGCCTCCAATGTCATCGAGTCAATCGGTTCAGCACCACACAGCGCCACTCGAAGGTGAGATAGATCAAGACTTGCCGCCAACTGCTCACCACACCGAGCCGCCGCAATACCGTAAGCAAAATTTGGTGCGATCGAGTGCGTTGCCCGTCTCTCCGACATCCACTTCATCCACCTGTCCGGATGCTTCGCAAAATCATCGGGCCTCATACCATAGACAAGACAACCGCTATATATTGCGATCATCATACCTGCAACGAGTCCCATATCGTGTTCCATTGGAAGCCAACTCACGCCCACCGCATCGGAAAACAGTTCAGCGTACTGCCGAACTGCCCTCATGTTCGCCACGAGATTACGATGGGAGATCTCGATCGCCTTCGGACTACCAGTAGTACCGGATGAGTACTGCAAATACGCAACACTATCCAAATCGATCGGAACATACCTCTCACTTGAAGCATTTCCAGCGACTAGCTCCTCGGCAGCAACTACCCTGCAGTCAGCGCTCAAACCACGCTCCTGCAAAAGTCTCAGCGCTAGCCCCTTATCACACTCTGACACTACCAAAATTTTCGGTAGACAGTGCAACAGAATCGCGACAAAACGCTCCGAAACCGAATACCCTGAAGCCTCCGCAATAGGAGGCAAAGGAACAACAACTCGGCCAGCCAACAGACAACCTGCGAACACTCGCTGAAACCACAGCGACCGCCTCACTGCCACAGCAATGGTTCCACTATCGGAAATTGCTCCGAGCTTCATCGAAACAGTTTGAGCCTTTTCGTAGAGCCCACGAAATGTCTCAGAATCCTCAACTTCTCCAAATGCAGACAACCAGCGAAAGACATCTCTATCACCTTCGGTTTTCGCACGCCACCGTAGCACTCCCATCAAGCCATTAACGCTGGACTCGACTTCCGACACGACTAAACCTCCATTCGAGAACACGACAACGAGTCGTACTCCACGTTCTTTATTTTACGTCAGTTCCGAAAACCCTTGACAAGCGAGATTATCCAATACCGATCTCCAAGGCGCCAAGATCACCGACAAGTCCAAGTCTCCAGGCACGAAAGCAATCAGACAGCCTTCGTACGCACGCCAGCTACCGTACGCTGACGGGAATGCTCCTTTCTCTCCTGCGACCCTGAAACTCATACCGCCCAACCAGGACACATCCACGGTCCGTGGATCGACCTTCAGCCCCACACCTATCCACTTCAAATACGACTCCTTTGCCGTCCACACCCGCCCCAGCCATTCTGCCCTCCTGTTGTCCTGCAATGCAGACCACACACCGAATTCTCGGTCAGTCAGAACTCGCCGAGCGAATCCCTGACCTTCGGGCACCTCCGCCACCTCCACGATGTCGACTCCGATTGGCACAGCCGGCGCCATAGCCAGTACCGACGCCGGATGTGAATGCGAGATGTTGAACTCCACGCACATCCCGGCGGGATAGGTCACGACCGGTTTGCCATATTCACCTTGCCCAATTTCGATCTGATCAAAAGGTACCTGCGCATATGCGGAGACGAGTGCTCGCAGCAGTAAACGACAGACCACATAGGCAGCCCGGGCATGGACTGACCGCAGACACATCGCTTGGTTTACCTCAACCGCGCTAAGAGCATAGACCTCAAGCAGTTCGACGTTTATGAAACTTGACGGCCTTACGATATAAAGGCCACTATACTCACTCACAGGCCCACTCCTTTCACGCACCAGTCCTTGAGCAAACGAACAATCCTATTGAATGTCGAGTAGAAAACCTCGGCCCCGTAGTTCCTGAAATAGAAGTGTCCACCCGCCAACGTTACGAGTTCAAAGTAGCCAGCCGTATAGTTGCGCCACGCTTGGCACGCCTCAGGCGTAGCAATCACGTCCTCACGGCCCGTCAAGCAGAACATCGGGAACCCGACTGGTCGCAGTTCCGGGACGTAGTCCATGTTCATCATCAAATCCGAACGCAGGCGATCGAGTACCTCGCGCCGCTGGTGCTCGTTGAGGCTCGCGATCTCGTCAGCACTACCGGTTTTCCTTAAGAAGTCCATTAGGTAGACGTCGTCAGGTCGCTCTGGGCAGCTTCCGCACTTCCAAGGCTTCGACGAACCACTAGGGACCCGATACGGCGCCCGGCCCGAGAGGATCACGCCCGCAGGAGTCAGTCCCGCCACGGACATTTGGCTCGCTGTCTCATATGCCAAGGCCGCGCCCAAACTGTGGCCCGCCATGATGACCAACGCAGAGGCGTCCGTGATGTCCACCAGCGCCGAAGTCACCTCTGCGGCAACCTCCTCGACGGTCTGAACTGTAGGCTCGTCACTCCGCGTCCCACGACCGGCCATCTCAACCGCGAGCACCCCAACAGCCTCACCGACCACCGAGCACAGCCGCAAACAGGAAAGCGCGCTCGCTCCCGCCCAAGGAAAAACCACTAGATGGACAGCCTTCTCCGGGTCAAACCGAGAGTACGGAAATACCTCACTCACAGGCAAATCGTATACCATCACAATACCATGCCGTACATCGTCGGCTTTCACTCACAATTACTCCACTCCTCAATGACCTCTACGTAGGCGGGCTTTGAGTACTGGAACCCCTCGGACAGGGTCATCAACTGGGTGCTATCATCCAACGATGATGCCTCGGTAAATCCCGCCAGTCTGTACGTCACATACATCGGGCGATTTCTTCCGGTGTCCCTAAATCTAGCCTGCAACCGGACACCCTTCAGGGCCGCCCGCTCTGCTATCAGGCCAAGAAAAAGACTTCCAACTCCGCGCGACATCACCCTGCAGGACATAAGGAACAACATAATCGTCCACTCCGCCGCACCGACCTCGATTACAGCTATGCCAATTTGACCATATGAGCCGTACCAATCCTCCAGCTCGGCTACCAGCACAATGTTCTCACTGGACTCAACCATGGCATGAAGGTCGTCGAAGGAATACGTAACGCCCGTTGAGTTCAGTTGATTCGCTCGGACAACCAACTCCTCGGCTCGGCCAAGATCCTCGACTCGAGCCTCTCTCACAAAGAATCGCATCTTCAGTGACTCGAGAAACTCCTTGTCAGTTCCACCAAACTCCGTTTCGTCAGCATACCGCTTCAGCGCTGCCCTATAGAATTCCCTACGCCTTCCTGAGTCAGAAGTCAGAACTGTCGGAGCAAACTCAGCAAGGCTCGTAATTTCAGTCACCTGCTCCGCTGAATATGTTCGCACGTCGGGGAACCTGCACCGTACAGCATCGCGCTCAAATAGTTGATCATCGATAAAAGCCAACGAGTCGACTCCAATATTAAGATCTCCCTGGATTCGAGCAACCATTTCTGCCTTGTCGAACCAACCTATCTGCGGAACAAGGAAGTACTCATCGACCCCTAATTCCCGCAATCGCTGAATTGCAATATCGTACGAGTTCCTACTTGCGATCGAGTGCAGTATGCCCCGGCGATCCAGTTCGACTATCGTATCCAACACTCCTGAACGCAGAACATGGCCACCTCCTTCCGATAAGGTACCTTCCCATAGCGTCTCGTCCAGGTCCCATATGAGACACTTCACCTTACTTTTCGCTGTTGTACTCATATCGATGACTCTTGCTCTTCCGACAGTTATGACTCTACTATCTCGCTCCACGAACTTGGCGTAAGGCGTCACGTGTAGCTTCCGCGATAATGCCATGCTGGATCTGCGTGCTGCCCTCAATTATCTCCATCACCTTTGCATCCCGAAGCAATCTTTCTACAGGGTATCTGGTCGTCAATCCAGCAGCGCCATGCAATTGCACAGCATCGTTCGCCGCCTGCACTGCAGAAGTGGCTGCAAACTGCTTGGCTATGCATGTCTTGAGCAGAGTCGAAGAAAGTCCAAGCTCTTTGGACAGTGCGGCTTCAGCCACAAGAGCTCGACCGCCAGAAGCCGCAACAGACATTTTTGAAATAAGTTCTTGAATCAACTGGAAATCACCAATCTGGCGTCCATCCTTAGAGCGGGGCCACGCGTAATCTACCGAACAGTCAAGACAAGCCTGCACTATACCAACCGATCCCGCGGCGACGCTCAAACGACCGTAATCGAGAATACCGGTGGCGATCGCTAGCCCCATCCCCTCCCCACCTATGATTCCGTCATCGCCAACAGTCACATCCTCAAAATGGATGTCGGCCATCATACTTCCCCGCGTACCAATTACGTCGCACAAGGCCTCGCGATGTACACCCGTAGAGTGGCAGTCCACCAAGAACACAGTTGGACCCCTGTCCGCGACGGCTAGGACTAGCGCGCTGTCAAGAATCTGTCCTCCTGTGACCCAGCGTTTGATCCCGTGAAGCTCATAGCGGCCGCTCGCCGTGCGGCTAGCAGTAGCCTTCACAGCAGCAAGGTCGCTGCCAATTCCCATTTCCGAGAATGCCAGCCCGCCCAGACGCTTCCCCTTGAGCAGGTCTTGCAACCTGTTGTCTCCTACCGGTAGACGACCCCATCGACACACTGCCTGAAGAAGCATGCAGTGCACCGTAAGAAAACTCCTGACGGCAGCAGATCCACGTCCCACCTCCTCGTGTACTACCGCCATGTCGCTCAAGGAACCAAATTCTTCGCCCTCCACTTCTCCTAGTCCAACGGAGAACCCACCGATAGAGCCAATCTCAGCAAGCAAAGACCTGGGAGTGATCCCATGTTGGTCAATCGACGCAGCCTGGGGCAGAAGTCGCTCGTCGACCCATGCACGCCACTTGTCTCTGACCTCGGTTTTCTCAGAGTCTTTTTTGTCTATTTTTACATGCAGCACACTCACTGTTCCTCGCCCTCCAAGTTACCTGCCTCGCTATGTAGTGAACAGACCAGTTGTGTGAGACTGCCCAGCGTCCGGAAGCTCTTCATATCCAGCCTATCTGCAGGAATCCGAAAACCCAGGATCTCTTCAATATGCATCACAATTTCCATTGCGAACATCGAGTTAACATAACCCGATTCAAAAATATTCAGGTCGTCATCGAGGATGTTTTCAGGAATTCTGCGAGCAAGAAACGTCTTGAGTTCGTCCCGAACTTGTTCTTGTGAGTACATGTGCTACCTTCCTAATATTCAGACGGACTCAAACGTCCCATCGTTTACGTGACTCAGACTAGTTGTGGTTGTACAACATCAATATTAATAGAAACCCACTCCTTTCTTACGCCCGGTGTCTCCCGAGTCCACCATCATTCTGAGCAACGGGCACGCCCGGTACTTCGGATCGCCGTACTCCTTGTAGAGCTCGTCGATGCTTGCGAGGATGACGTCAATTCCAATTAAATCGGCTGTTTCAAGTGGGCCCGATGCGTGCCCAAAACACGATCTGAAGATGTCGTCTATCTGCTCAGGCTGAGCCACTCCTTCGTGGACCAGGAAGGCCGCCTCGTTGATCGTCATCATCAGTACTCGGTTTGTGACAAAGCCGGCAGAATCGTTCACTTCGATCGGACGGATACCTGTCCGCTTCAGCAGACCTAGCGTCTGCTCTACGGCACGCTCTCCTGTCCGGCGCCCGCGGATGAGCTCGGCAGTATCTTTCTTCGGGACAGGATTCATGAAATGAATACCTATAGTATTTTCAGGACAGGACCGCACCCCAGCAAGCCTGGTAATCGGTATACATGAGGTGTTTGCCGCGACGACCATCTGGCTCCCGCACACGTCATCGATGGCAGAATACACATCCCTTTTGACTGAAAAATCCTCAGTAACATTCTCGACGACATAGTCCACCCCACGAAGGTCCGTCACTCGGTCAGAGTATGTCACCAGTTCGCTAACGTTGCTAGACGGGGTGTACGCAAGCCCGAGCAAAGGCGATGTTCTTTCAAATGTCTCTACGTTGCGCCGGGCATTATCTAGCTGTTCAGGATCTGTGTCGATAAGTGTGACGGTTAGACCATGCCCGGCGAAGCGCTCCGCCAGCCCCGTCCCCATAGTTCCAGCACCAATGACGCCGACTCTCAACTCATTCACTTTTGTCGCTCCTCACTCACGAAATATGGACCTTGATCTGTCGATGGACTTGTGCCACCAGCGTTTTCCGCTCATCACGGTTCCAGGAATCTCCCCAGTACCCAGAGGCGGTACTGGCTCCGGGCAACGAGACGACTCAAGCCCTTCTGTGACATCACAACCTTCTCTCTCGTGTGTCTCCTGCGTTCGGTCATTGATTGAATTCCGAAGTTGGTCAGCCAGTTCGTCACTAGAAGACACAAGGTAGTCTGCACCAACACGCCACCTCGGCCTCGCATCAGCCATCACACTCCGCAGGTAACCAATAGGAAGACCAGGAGTGGAAAGAATCGCGTCAAGCAGTTGTCTTTCGTAAACCTTCAGCATCACACCCGATCGTTGACTAAGGTGCAGTTCGACTGGCGAAGAACGGGAAGTCGCCTTCTGAGCAGGATATGTGTTAGATGCTTGTTCCAGTATTACGTTGGCATTAACGCCCCCCAAACCAAAGGAGTTTACTGCTACCCTTAGACTGTTCTTGCCTAGTTGCTCCCGAGGCTCAGGACTGATAACAATACCCATTGGCAGTCCTTCCCCCGTAGTGAGTGGAGACTCTCCCATCACCTGGGGAAAACACATACGTTGCTCTACTATCAAGACGCATTTAAGAAGTCCGGCGAGGCCAGCAATTGAATCCAAGTGTCCGATATTACCAGCGAGAGAACCGACTCCGAGTTCGTTGGATCGCTCCATACTCTGGTAAGCTCTCGATATAGCCGCTAACTCGATTCGGTCAGCCAGTTCGATACCACATGCGTGGGCCTCTACATAATCGATCGAGTCGCGGTCGACGCCACCCGCCATCATGGCTTCGACCATCACGCGTTCTTTAGCCGCGCATTCGAATGACCGGATTCCCGGATAACTTCGTCCATCCATATTGGCTGCCGTGCCAAGTATTCTCGCGCGGTGTGGAGCCCCCCGTTTTTTTGCATCAGACTCTCTCTCTAGAATGAAACATACTGCGCCATTGCCCACCACACTACCGTCTGCCCGCCTATCAAAAGGGAGGCAGCGTCCCGAACGTGAAGCCTCCCTATAAAGGGGGAACTGCGGTACCTTGATAGAGGCCCCGCATACGATAGCCCTGTCACACTCGTGGTTTAGCAAGGACTCCACTCCGAGGTGAAAGGCGACGAGCCCGCTGGATGAGAATGACTCAAGTGCCAGTCCTGGTCCGTCGATTCCCAAGACGTGCGATAGTCGTGCTACGAAGCCGCCCCAACTGTGATTGTTAAGGAGTTCCGCGAGCCGATCACTCCCAACCGTATGAGAACTCATGAGGCCGAGAACGTAAGTGGAAGGGGTGGATCCGACGAACAAGCCCGCGCCGGGCACGCCTCTGGAGGGATCAGTGTTAGAAGACTCAAGCGCGTTCCATACAATTTCCATGAGCACGCGCTGCTGCGGGTCCAAGAGCTCTGCGTCGTGACTGTCGATGTCGAACAGTTCGTTCTCAAATCTATCGATGTCAGTCAGAACAGCCGCCGCTGGTGCCGACGGCACGTCTTCCCAAAATAGTCCTGTAGCGGCGTCCGCCCGGGTGTCCCGAGGCCGACTACGTATGTTCACCCTGGCAGAATGTAGCATGGCATACAGTTCGTTGTACGTCTGTGCTCCTGGAAGCCTAAACGCCATACCTGTGATCAGTACGCTGTCCAATTTTCTTCAGTCCTCCTTCCATTCTGCATCTGCCCGCATCTGAGTCAGACGCGTTGAGCGAGCTACGCGTCGAGCACTGCCTCTTCGGGAGCCCTCCTTCACACTCAGAACCTCGCTATGGCCATTTGAACCATTCTTTTTCACCCACTCAGTTATGTCACGAGCAGTTCGATACGAGTACATATCACCCGGATTCAGTTCAATACCATATGAGTCGCTCAGGTCTGCCGCAACCTGAATAGCGAGGAGAGAGTTACCTCCCATATCAAAAAAGTCGTCATCAAGGCCCAAATTGGGCACACCCAGAATTGACCTTAACACCTCTAAAACAGTGTTATCTAAGCCTGCCGAATCTACATTCGAGAACTTTTCGCGTCGACCGCCCACCTGTTCGATACTATTCTTAAGCAGCTGAGACAACGTCATTCGAGAACTGACATCGATCAACTGCTGTAGCGGCCTCGGCGATACAAGGACATTTCTTGCGTCAAGATTCAATGCCGTAACCATTGCGGCCCATCCTTCATCGAACGACAAGCCCATTCTACGTCGAATTTCGCTTAAACGGCGCCCAACAGCACTGTCAGCTACTTTAACGTCAGCGGCAAGCCACGCATCCCATTTCCACTCGTCCCAGAAAATCGTTTTCACAGGAAGATCCGGATAGGCCTCCCCTATGGCGGACATACACGAATTTGCAGCCGCGTAAATCGCTTGTCCAGGTCCCCCACCAGTTATGCAGGCAAGCGAAGCAAACTGTACGATCCACTGAACGGAGTCTGCGTTCTCCAAGTCACGTACCGCATTGAGCAAGTTCAGCGTTCCGAGCACCTTTGCCGCCATGACCCTGCGATATTCCTCCTGCCCGGAAGCCTGAACGAGAGCACCGCCAGGAACTCCTGCTGCGTGAACAACACCGCGGAGATTTTCGAGACTTTCTGATCTGAAGAGGCCGGCCACGGCGTCCTTGTCGCTGATGTCGCACGACACGACTTCGACATCCGCTCCGTATGCTCTCATTGTCTGGATGGCCGCACCAATCCGATCGATACGACTGCTCTGTATTTCATCGCAGGCGGCCCAGGATCCGTCTGGACGCTCAATGATGTTTGCAGAATCTCGTCCCACGAGAACTATTTTCCTGGCTCCTCGCTCGGCCAGTCTGAGCGCCATCTCGATCCCTAGTCCTCCAGTGCCTCCTGTTACTAGGTACACGCCCCCATCGCACTCAATCCTAGCGTTACCTCCATCTACATTACATTCAGCACCACTACCTGTAATCGTAGTTTCTTTCCACGAACAACTCCATACCTCTGAGCGGCGGACAACCAAATGCGTTGGTTTGGAATTTTTGTTATCCACCCAGGCCGTTGCCATGAAAGCACCTAGATCTCCCTGGTAACTGTCTACGTCGATATACCTCGTGGCGCAGCCTTCTAGTTCGAAAGACATACCTTTGAGCAGTCCTGCTAGCATGACACGTACGGGGACGCGTCCTCCTGCATCTCCATCTTGGCCCAGTCCACCAGTGGCTAATACTGTGACTCGAATGTCGCCCTTCGCCCGCCGAGCCGCTAGCCACGCAGCAATCGCGGTTAATGAATAAGGCCCCTGAGCAAGTTCCTCGTCGTATGGATGGGCATCACCGTAGGACCAGCAATGCAGAATGTCGTCAATCTCGATGCCAGCTGCAGCCAATGAACGCAACGTCGTGGTGAGCCCACTTACCGCGTCGTTTCGATCAACTTCGAAATCTGTCGCACTTAGGCTGTGTGTCGAATCGCCAACCATAACAGTGCAGGGGCGTAGCCCTGAGAGTTGCTGGCAGTCCTCGACGATCTGCTGCGCCACCGTACGATCCTGCGGCAGGAGAAGTAGTACTCGTCTTCCTTCTAAGGTCCGGCATGAGGTAGAACGAAGCATCGCTACACGATCCCATCTGGGCTCATAAAACCACCGCGGCCAAGGTTTCCGGACGATCTGCTCTATCTCGTTCAGAGGATCTTCTACATTAGAGTCCGCAACGTCTGCCTGCCCCATCTCCACATCGAACGCAGGCGCGTCGATCCAATGCGTCGCACGATTGAAAGGGAACGTTGGCAGTGCGATCCGGTGGCCGTCACTCCGAACTAGGCGAGACGACACAATGTCCGCTCCACGGAGCCACACCGCCAGCAGCCCGCTACGAAGCGGATACCGCTCGTACCCGACCCAGTCCCTGCTAGGGAAGACGGTCAGGATCGTACTATCGCCTTGATGCACATCTGGACTTGCAGTACCACCAATTCTTGCCGCGTTATCAGCGTCGTCGGATTCGTAAGTAGCACAACTCGTGCGTATGTCGACAGTTTCGTTATAACTGTTAACTTCATCCTGGTACCACCCGCTGTCGCCGTCATGTGTCCAACGTTTCCAACCGTCAGGCTGGTCGGATCCGCAGTCTGTCCGGCTCGCGGAAACATCAGGGTGGCGATCCATAACATATGCGAACACATCCTCCCACTCCATCTGGCCAAAATAGACGGACACAGCCAAATTTCCCGGCCCTGCAGCAAGCACAGTACGCAGCGGAACGCCTGCATCTACCAGCATGTCCAGAACCATGTAGTCTATCAGAACACTCAACATATGCTGCTCCGCACAGCCCAGAGGTTGTGATTCAACGCGACGAGCTCTCGGGTTATCCATGAGTTCCCTAATCAGCTCTAGCACGCCGGTCATGCCCCGTCGATCCGCCTCTTGTACGGCCGCATCTAGGCCCGCGACATCGACGAACGGGGGAGTAAGAGCCTCCTCTACTGCAGCTGTCACTCCGCCTAAGCCTCCATCGAGCACCAAGACGACCTTATCTATGTCTGGGACGGACTCATTCCTAATTTGTGGAGCTTCTATCGCTACCTTGAGCTCCTCCAGCAACTCGTTGGTTGACGAGACTACCCATCCCGTTCGCAAAGACCAGTGATCACGACCATGATTCAACGTGAACGCTATGTCGTCCAGACGTGCTTGGCCCGAACTCAGGACATTTTCAAGCTGTGCTAAGAGCAACTGGAGACCGGTCGAAGTGGTTGCAGATACCGTAACTATATGAGGAGAATCCATCACAGGCTGGCGATGCATCTTCGGAGGCTCTTCGATGAGCATATGCGCATTAGTGCCCCCCATACCGAGCGAATTGATCGCAATTCGCATAGGTTGTCCCGAACTCACCCACGCACTTTTCTCTACCATGAAGTCAAAACATACTGTCTGACGATCCAAATGCGGATTTGGGGTCGAAAAATTAATCAAAGGAGGGATGGTCCTGTTGCGAACCATCTGCACAGCCTTGATAAGACCAGCAATCCCCGACGCTCGATCCAGGTGACCAATATTGGGTTTCACACTCCCCAAGACGCAGGGCCTACCAGTTCTTCCACTACCATATACCCGTGATAGCGCCTCATACTCGATCGGATCTCCGATCGCGGTCCCAGTTCCGTGCGCTTCTATATATCCCACCTCGTCCGCCGTGCACCGAGCATCCATAAGAGCCTTCTGGATCGCCTCAACTTGCCCCTGAACACTGGGCGCTGTGAAGCCTGCCTTCACAGCGCCGTCATTATTTACAGCGCTACCTCGTACCACCGCAAGAATATTGTCGTGGTCTTTTATCGCATCTTCGTACCGCTTGAGGAGTACAACTCCCCCACCGTCACCGAACACTGTTCCTGATGCCCGCCTGTCGAATGCGCGGACCTTGCCGTCAGCACTCTCCATACTTCCGTTCTGATAAATATATCCGACATGGTCTGGTACTCTAATGGACATGCCGCCAGCCAGCGCCATGTCGCACTCCCGGTCACGTAAACTACGTATTGCCTGATGTGCCGCCACCAAACCGGTAGAACAGAACGTCTGAACCGCAACACTCGGTCCTGTTAGGTTGAGCCTATAGGACACCTTCAACGGCAAAGCATCCTTATCATTTGTGAGCTCCACTTGATAGTCGTTCATTTTACTGCGAACGTCGCTATTTGGCATCAAATTATTGAGCAAGTACGTGCTAATATTCGATCCAGCAAACACGCCCGTAACGCAATCCGTGCCGTGCGCTGGGTACCCCGCACTTTCGAGAGCCTCCCATGCCAGTTCCAGGAAAACTCGCTGCTGAGGGTCCGTAATTGAAGCTTCAAACGGCGAGACTCCGAACGCTTCCGCGTCCCATCGCCGAATGTCACGCAAAATTGGCCGCCTATTTATATAGCGTCCTCTCCCCTTGTCTACCGAAGAACGTGTCGAACCACCCTGGCTGCCGTCATCAGGAAACTCGCTGAAGGACTCGACGCCTTCCATAAGATTCTTCCAGTACTCATCCACCGAATCCGCGCCAGGAAACCTACACGACATGCCGATGATGGCTACACACTGCTGCTCATTCGGAATCGTCCTGCTAGACGTTGACTCACTGTCCAATTCTTCCCGATAATCAGACGTAGAAGTATCCAAGCTCCAAGCTACCTTCTCCGAACACAGATCGCTCAGTTCCTGGCTTCTCGAATACCGCCCCTCGACTTCAGCTGGCATATCCAGACTCTTACCAAGCCTTTCTTCTATCATCTTTGTCATTCGAGAGATAGTCGGAGATTCGTATAGCGACGCGATCGGCACAGAAATATCGAAATCTCGTGAAATCGTTTCGACTAACTGGACCCCCACCAGGGAGTTTCCTCCGGCATCAAAAAAATTCACGTCGTCGCTGGGAGAATCTTCTCCCAGTGCCTCGCTCCATGCCCGCCGAACTGTATTGCGTATCGATGAAGCAGACAAATCCGTATTGCGAGAATCACTACGATGTTCCGACAGGCCAGGTTGTACTACACTTTGCCTGGCGTTAGAAATAACACCCAGCCTGACGCTGTCATGAAGCCGACTTGTCATGTCGCCTGCCGACACCATCACAACTCGATGCTCGGAGGCCAACGCAACGAACAGAGCCTCCACAGCCTCACGAGTGCCCAATGCATACTGCCACCTAGTGTTAGCCGACGCATTGCTTTGGGGAAACTCGCGCTTGAGAGTATCTCTCCACGTGTCCCACCCAATAGCTAGGACTCTGTTGCCAGTGGGCTCAGACTCGGCCAGTGCTTCGAGATACGCATTCGCAGCAATGTATCCACTGAATCCTAGCCCACCTAATAACGTAGAGATGGAAGACATCAGCACAACTGGGCAGCCTGGCAGATCATCCTTAAGTACTGACAGCAGACAATTCGTGCCAGAGACCTTTGCTTCGCTATTTTTTCTTGCATCTCGTTGATCAGAACTGATCAGGAAGAATTCCGAGGTTTCCGTGCTGCCAGCAGCCTGGATTACAAGATCGACAGAACCCAGTTCAGACCTCGCCCGCAGAAGCGCTGCCCGAATCGAGGCAATATCCAGAACGTCACCTTCTATTCCACACAGTCCGGGATACTGCTGATTGGTCGTATCGAGCCAACGCAGTCTTTCGGCGTGCGTCGTTCCTTGCCGTTCTACTTCTGTCCACAAATCACCTGGTCGGCCACCTAACCTTCCGATTACGGCTACTCGGCACTGCGGAGTGCGTCCGAGCATCTCACTTGCCAGTACCCGCCCTACGCGGCCGAGACCTCCTACGATAGCAATATTCCGATACTGCCTTGCGTCCGGTTTGTCACAACCTCGAGCCGTCCGTCCCATGCCAAGAGGGTCCAAGTGACGGACAAGGCGTCGAGACCCTTCATAACGCACGCACGGAGACACATCGCCGACCGAAGGCAACTCTATTTCTTTAGCAACGAGTTGCGCCACGTAGCGTGCGGCCGTTTCCAACGGTACGCCATCAACAGTTGCCTGCTCAAGGTCAACGAGTCGGCAGGTCACATCTGGATGCTCCTGGCACGTGCACAGGAGCGGGCCTAACGCGGCACGAGACGACGGGCGGATGGACTTTCCCGCCCGGCTTGAGAACGCATCAAGCGTCAGGACCAACAGCCCTAGCGGGGCGCAGTTCAGTACATTTCTGCAAAGATTCCGTACATCCAGACAATTCACCTCAAAGTCTCGGCTCGTTCGGCCACTAGTGGTGTGCTGCAATGCCCGTATGTCCACAACAGTTGACCTAGCTGCCGATGCGTACCTGGCTTCAAAATTTGCTGCCACGCGATTTCTGGCATCGTCGATTACGTCACTCAACGAGTTCTCACGATCGGACAATTCAATAAAACGTTCAACAACGCTTCGCGACGGAAGCATGTCTGTCAACGCCGCTGCTACTAGCTCGCCCAACTCGTTGTCAGCACCCACTAGGACCACCGCCTCTGGCCCCCGATTCGATTCTATTTCGACGGATTCTGATTGTGTCCATCCCGGAACCAACAGCTCGACATCAGGAACGGCGATCTGGCCGCCGTCCATGGACGCTCTATTGCTATGAGCGCTCGCTGGCCCGGAATCTCCAGAAGGCCACAGTTGTTCCTCATCAAATCGGTAGTGGGGCAACGAGTACGGAGTAACATCTATTCTATCCGTCACATCAACGTCGAAACCCTTCACCCATGCGCGCCACAGGGATGCCTCATAGATTCCGTCATCTTCGGCAATCTTGTCCATCTGGGTACGCATCGTTCGAAAGCATGTTGCTCTCTCTCGGCGACTGAAGACAATCTGCATCGCCATGCTGCCAATCTCCCCAGTTCCCATGTCGAAGAAACACAAAGCCTTTTCTGAAAGACTAGCCGCCTCGGCTGCATTCTGCACACTTCTTGCAAAATCTACAGGCTTGCATGCGTGTTCAGCCCAGTATGTCTCACCGAGAGTCTTCTTCGATTTCAGACATTCTTCTGAAAGTCCCGCAAAGATAGGTATACGGGAATCCTGGTAGGAGACTTTCGCACATACCTGGCGCAACTCCGAACCAACATCACTTCCAATGATACTTGAATGCATAGGTAAATGAGTCTGGAGTCGGGAAACAGCAATGCCGGCTTTTCGAATAAGCAATTCCGCTTCGTCAGCCATATTTCCAGATCCTGCGACCACAGTTGCGTGCGGACCAGCCTTGATGACCACTTCCCCCACTGGATAGCTGACAATCCTGCTCAAACGGTTATAGTCGGCCGCTGCAACAATCATGTATCCATCAGATGCGGTCTCTAGAACCCTGGCTCTCTCGCATACCAAACGGACACCGTCCTCGATCGAGAAAACGCCCGCCCATGCAGCCGCACTAAGTTCGCCAATGCTATAGCCAATGGCCGCATCTGGGGTTATCCCATCATACTCCCACATTTTCGCCGACGCATATCCGGCACAGAACGCCAGCAGGTGCGTGGCTAGAGTAGACTGTGACGTATCCTTCTCGGACTCTCTAATCCCCAGAATCGCAGCAACGTCGACCTCTGGTTCTAGGACACGCCCAGCTTCAACACACTGGTCAATGGCCTGTCTGAAACCTGGATGTGCTTCATACAGTATTCTTATGGACTGTTGATTGTCATGTCCGACTCCAGGAAACACGAATACACCGTAAGGTGTTCTCTGTCTTGAGGCCTGAGTGTCCATTACATCGGCATCGGTAAGCTCACGGAGCGCCTGGACAAGCTCATCCGCGCGACGACCAGCGACAACTGTTCTGTGACTTAACGACTCACGATACCCCTTGAGCGTCTGACTTATCGCCGAAATCTTGTCATCATGTTCTTCTATTTCTGTAGCTAGCACTTTCGCATAGTCAATTAGACTGGAAGAAGTGGCCGCAGATAAAGGAATAACGGTATCGCCCGACCGGCAAACGGGAGATTTATCGCGTAGTTCCATAAGAGCAGACGTCTTGCCTCCATCACCACCTCTGCTCATTCTCGTGACAAATGCGTCAACATCACACAGAAGAACGTGACTGTTAGTTCCGGACCACCCGAAAGAGCTGATGCCAGCAACACATCCAGATTCACTCAAGCTGTCCCAGGGAACGGCATTCAGCGGTAGAGCAAAGTCGCGAGATTCCCAGCGAATTTGCGGATTGGGTGTTTCATAGTTTCGATTGGAGGGAATCACACCCTGTTTCATTGCCAGGACGGTTTTAATGAGCCCTGCCATCCCGGCAGCGCCGGCCAAATGTCCAATATTTGTCTTCACTGCACCTATATACAAAGGTGACTTTCGATTGATACCATAAGCCTCAGAAAGTGCATCTATTTCTATAGTGTCACCAAGCACAGTTCCAGTCCCATGAGCCTCAACATAGTCGACCTCCCATGGATCGACGCCCGCTGAGGTTAACGCACTGTTGATCACAGCAACCTGCGCTGACCTATTCGGTGCAGTAATTCCATTGCTGCGCCCGTCCTGATTCACCGCCGACCCCAGTATGACGGCATCGATTCGGTGCCCGTTCCTTACGGCGTCCGACATTCTTTCCAAATAGACAGCCCCACAGCCCTCGCCTAAAAGAAACCCGTCGGCCTTGGCGTCGAACGTCCAGCACCGTCCGCTGGGCGACAGCATCCGCATTTTACTGCCCTGCCTGAGTGAGTCTGGGTGAAGCACAGCGTTCACTCCCACGACGAGAGCATTGCGACAAGAACCTTGCTTAAGATTTTTGATGGCAACATCGAGGGCGACAAGCGACGACGAGCAGGCTGTATCCACCACCAGACTGGGGCCCCGCAGGTTAAGGAGATATGAGATTCTGCCGGCTGTAACACTAGCTGAAGTCCCTAGTGAATAATATGGGTCATCTAGCGCATCTTCGCCGAGCTTTTCTCTCAGCACTGTCGCATACTGCGATAAGGCCATCATTCCAATAAATACGCCTGTATTTAAAACTTCATGTCGATCCCGCACGACGCCCGCGTCGTCGAGGGCCTGTCTTGCTATCTGTAGCGCAATCCTTTGCTGCGGATCCATAAAGAATGCTTCGCGATAAGACAGCCCGAAATATTTTCTGTCGAAGCTAGTCATCCTCTCGACTGGAGCAATCTTATTTGTGTAGGACGTTCCAGGATGACTCGAGTCCGTATGTACAAGCCTGATACTGTCCCACCGTTCACTTGGCACCGGCTGGGAAATCGTCTCACCTTTGATTAGGAGATCCCAGAAAGCTCTTATGCCGTCTGCACCCGGGAATCGCGCAGACATCCCGGTAATACATACGGGATCTTCATCATTTATGACATTCTGTCTGATATGCGGCCTTTTCTCCGCAGGTGGAACGTCTATCCTTTCATCATTGCCACACTCCCCTGTCTCGATGTAATTCGCTAGCCCCTCGATTGTTCGGATGTCATACAGAAGAGAGGTCGGAATCTCGATCGACCATATGTCTTCAATTTCTCCCATAATCTGCATCATCTCAGTCGATTCGAGACCGAGATCGCTGAGCGGAGCCAAACTGTCGATTTCTTCTTCAGCGCACTTGAGTTGCTTCGCAACCCTTTGCACCAACCACATTTTAGGCTGAGGAATCCCATCGGTCTGTCGCCATTGCTGATGCTTATGCATGCGATTTATACTAGTACTGAGATGGCGTCTAGTCAATTGAGTAGTAGATTTGTTTCGGATCCTGACATTGGTTGTCCCACTTCGTCTCAGCCCCACCGTTGTTGACGAGGTGTGGCCGGGAGTTGCAAAGTCGGTGGGTGAAGGCGGCCGAGCGTTGACAGATGTGGAGTGTCGTTGAGCCGGGGGGTGCCCCTATGTGGTGTGTCAAGCGGCGGCGGGTAGTTTCGTGGCTGGTTGTGGGTCGTAGAGGGCTCCATCTCGGATCATGGCGTGCAGGGTCAGGATGCGGCGGTGGGCCAGGGCGAGAACGGCCTGGTTATGACGCTTGCCCTGGTCTCGTTTGCGCTGGTAGTAGGCCCGGGAGACGGGGTCGGAGCGCAGGGAGGCGAAGGCGGACAGGAACATGGCGCGCTTGAGCCTCTTGTTGCCGCCGTGGGAGACGTGCTCACCACGGATCGATGAGCCGGAGCGGCGTGTGACGGGAGCGAGCCCGGCGTAGGAGGCCAGCTGGGCGCCGGTGTCGAAGGTCTTGCCCAGGGTCTCGGCCAGGAAGACGGCGGCGGTCCTGACCCCGATCCCGGGCATGGAGATCAGGACCTCATAAAGAGGGTGGGCCTCCACCAGGGCCTCGACCTGGGCGGCGACATCGGCCCGCTGAGCGTGCAGGGAGATGAGCTGCCTGGCCAGGTGAGGTAGCACCGTTGCGGCTGCGTCGGTGCCGGCGACCACCACGGTCTGGTGCTCCAGGGCCGAGACGATCTGGCCGGCCCAGGTGGCGTGCCGCCTGCACCCGTGTCAAGCCCCGGGTTTTGTGGAGGCTGGTTTATCTGGTTCCGGTGGTTGCCGGTTGTGATTGTTCCTGGCGGTGGTGGTCGTGGTGGGTGTCGGGTGCCCAGGCGGCTTCGTGCTCGGCGGGGGTTCGCATCCCAATAGCGGAGTGTGGCCGGGTAGTGCCCGTACCAGTGGACCCACTCGGCGGTGGCGACCTCGACGGCGTCGATGTCCTTCCCAAGGGCCCTGGTTGCGGATCAGCTCGGCCTTGTACAGCGAGTTGAGCGCCTCGGCCAGAGCATTGTCGTAGGAATCCCCCTTAGAGCCTACAGAGGCGACTGCCTCGCAGTCGGCCAGAGCCTGCCCATAGCGAATGGACCGGTACTGCACCCCACGGTCGCAAGTGGTGCACCAGGCCCGTCAGGTCAGCACCGGCTCGTTTCCGCTGCCAGACGGCCATCTCCAGGGCGTCCAGGGCCAGGTCGGTGCACGTTGGCCAGTAGGTGGTCTGCCAGCCGATGATCCTCCGCGAGTACACGTCGGTGATGAAGGCGACGTAGACCTACCCGGAGAACGTACGCACGTAGGAGGGGGTACCTCCCGCTTGCGGGGGAATGTCGGCGACCCACAGCTCGTTCGGCCTGAACGCGCTGAAATGCCTTTCGACGAGGTCGGCTGGGCACTGCTCTCGCGGCGCGCTGCGCGTGGTTCGCGGGGACCTGGCGCGTCTGACGCCGCGCAGACCCAGGTCGCCCATGAGCCGTTCGACGGTGCACCGGGCCACGTGACCGGCACCGTGACGCTCGGCGGCCTCAGGGCGGTTGAGTATCGCGTGCATCTTGCGGGTCCCCAGCACCGGGGTAGCTGGTTCTTGTGGACCCTGGACATCTCCGCCTTGAGGATCTCGTCGCGCAGGCTCCTGGCGCTAGGAGGCCGGCTACGGCGAGCGTGAGTCAGGTGCTCGGGGCGTCTTGACTCGGCGCCAGTGAGCACCTTGCAGATCGGCCAGGCCCCGAACTCCTCCTTCTTGGTCTCGATGTACTGGCAGAGCAAAGGGACGGGCGCTCACACTCCGCCGCGATAGACAAGCCGACTGTGCTCTTCAGGATCGCGTTGGCTCTTCGCAGCTCTCGGATCTCTTTCTCAAGCTCCTTGATCCGCTGTGCCTCGTCGGTGGTGGTGCCGGGCCGGGTGCCCTGGTCGACCTGGGCCTTCTTGACCCAGGTGCGCAGAGCCTCGGGGTGAACGCCAAGCTCGTCGGCGATCCTGCGGATCGCGCCCCTGGCCCGCGCCGGGTCAGCCAACGCGTCCAACGCCATCCTCGTGGCTCGCTCACGCAGCTCATCGGGATACTTCCTTAAGTCCCATGACAGTGATCCCTCCGTGTCATCACTGCCTCCATCAAACCCGGGACGATTCACCATGACGACTCTTGAGATGCTCATTGACGTCCTGTCCCGGTCCCGTGAGCGCTTCAACCGCGCCTTCGACGGCGTCACGCTCCAGCAGGCCAACACCCGCCCCACCCCGGACCTGGCGCCCCGCATCGACTCCCTGACCTGGCTGGCCTGGCACACGGCTCGCGAGCTCGACCTCCAGGTCGCGCCCCTGGCGGGCGTCAAGCCCGTCTGGATCACCAGCGGCCACCGGGAGCGCTTCGCCCTGCCCCTGCCCGACGACACCGAGGACTGGCGTCACACGCCCGAGCAGGCCGCCCAGGTCGTCGTCAGCGACCTCGGGCTCCTCTTCTCCTACCTCGACGACGCCTACGCGCTGGCCACCACCTACCTGCGCTCCCTCACGCCGGAGACGTTCGACGACGTCATCGACGACTCCTGGGACCCGCCCGTCACCCGGGCCGTGCGCCTGGCCTCAGTCATTGACGACGCCGCCCAGCACTCCGGCCAGACCATCTACACCCGCCGCCTCCTGGGCCTGCCGGGCTAGACGCGCCCACCGGCCTCTCACCACACGTTCGCCCCGACCTGGCGGTTCAGGTCGGGGCGAACGGCTCCCACATGACAAGAGACTGCTGGGGCCCGTGCGGGCCGGTGGTGCGGGAGGATCAGGCGGCGGGCTCCACCACCTCGCCACGGCGCAGCACGGCCACGGGCCGCAGGTCCGCGTCAGTGACGACGACGTCGGCCCACAGACCCGCCCGCAGCGCTCCCACGGACGAGTCGCCGAGGACCTGCGCGCCCTGGACGCTGGCGGCGTAGACGGCGTCGACCAGGTCGACTCCCCCGCGCCAGGTGGTGCGCACGACGTCGATGAGGTGGGAGGTCCCCCCGGCGATCGCGCCACCCTCGGTGAGGCGGGCGACGCCGTCAGCCACGGTGACCGGCTGGGAGCCCAGTACGTAGTCGCCGTCGGCCATGCCGGCCGCGGCCATGGCATCGGTGACCAGGACGACGTTGTCGCGCCCCAGGGTCTCGAACATGTCCAGGACGATGGCGGGGCTGAGGTGCACGCCGTCGCCGATCATCTCCAGGACGCACTCGCCGCGCTGGGCGGCCGCCAAGAACTCGGGCACGGGCCCGGGCGTGCGGTGGTGCATGGGGCGCATGCCGTTGAACAGGTGGGTGGCGGTCGAGCGCGGGGCACGGACCGGCTGACCGGTCTCGAGGCGCTCGGCGATACGGGCGGCGGCGTCGGCCAGGGCGGCGCGTACGGGGGCGGCCTCGGAGTCGGTGTGCCCGAAGGAGGGCAGCGCCCCGCCCTCGATGAGGGCAGCGTTGACGCCGTCGTCACCGGTGATTCCGGGCTTCTCCGGGGCGATCGTCATGGTGACGACGTGCCCGCCGCCGAGCTCGATGAGCTCACGGGTCAGGGCGGCGTCGGGGTCGATGATGTAGGTGGGGTCCTGGGCGCCGCAGCGCTCCACCGAGACGAAGGGCCCCTCGAAGTGGATGCCGGCGAGCTCGCCGTCCTCGCACAGCCCGGCCAGGACCCGGGTGCGCGCGCGCAGGACGTCGAGGGCGGCCGTCACGCAGGAGGCCACGAGCGAGGTGGTGCCGAAGCGGCGGTGCTCGAGCACGGAGACCATCGCCTGCTCGGCGGACTCGGCGTTGGGGAAGGACTCACCGCCCCCGCCGTGGCAGTGGACGTCCACCAGTCCCGGCAGGAGGTAACCGCCCTCGGGTGCGGTCTGCGCCTGCTCGACGACGTCTCCGAAGCCGGCCCGGGCGGCCTGGTCAGCGGGCCCGACCCACGCGATATGGGATCCGGACAGGACGACCACACCGTCGTCGATGATGTGGTCGGGGGTGACGACGCGCCCCCGAAGTGCGCGGACCTGCATGGCTTCGTTGCTCATGAGTCGGATTCTGTCACTACTCCAGACATCAGACAACCTCCTTCAGGACGTCTTCTCCCCCACACTGCGCGGGCGAAAAGCCGGTTCCGCTTCAGTCACCCGGCCAGGCGCCGCTCCATGTGGCTGACAGCCCGGTTGACGTCGCGCTCCACGCGGGCCGACGGCGCCTCCCCGCCCTTCCACAGCAGGCCCTCGCCGACCGGCCGCACGGCGACGAGACGGCCGCGGTCCACCAGGATCGGGCGGAACATGCCGTTGCTCGCCGGGCAGATGAGGCGTTCGCCGTCCTCATCGGTGAGGCAGGAGCGGTCCTTGTAGCCCACGTGCAGCTCGTCGAAAGAGCCCAGGAAGTGCGTGGCCTGCGCGGCGCCGCGGTGGGCGGACAGGAGGTCGGGCAGGTCGGCGCGCATGTAGAGCAGGCCGGCCTTCGGTGCCGACTCGCCAGGGCCGAGCGGGCGCAGGCTTCCGCGCGCCCCGCCCTCGGCGACCGCCCGCACGAGCGGGACGCGGTGCTCGTCCGGATCACCGGCGCCCTCGGCTGAGACATGCTCCTCCCCCAGCTCGACGGCATCCTCCAGGGCGCGGGCGGCCTGCGTCTTGGGCAGCGTGGTCCAGCGAGCCAGGTCCTCGGCGCTGACCGGACCGTGGCCGGCCGCGTAGCAGTAGGCGATGTGCGCGCAGGCGGCGCGGTGGCCGGCCCCTCCGTGGGTGACGTCGGCACCGGCAGGGCCGGAGTCGGCGTCGGGCAGGGTACGCGCGTCCACGACGAGGTGCTCGTTGCCGGCCCGCGGCCCCTGAACGAGGATCCCCTCGCGCTGGAGTCGCACCAGGAGGTGACGACGCCGGTAGGAGGAGACGTCCTCGCCGCGGAAGGCCTCCATGAGGCCGGCCTCCTGCCAGGCCGCCAAGAGCACAGCGCGCGTCAGCGGGCCCTGGTCGCCGATGAGGTCCAGGGCCACCTCGGCGGCGCGCTCGCACAGGGCGGTATCGACGCCGTAGTCCGCCTCGCTGCGCCGGACCCAGGCGTCCGTGCGGTGCATGAGGACGGCCCGCAGCCAGTGGTGGTCGGCGGCGGTGGTGATATGGACGGTGCCGCGCATGGGCCAGGAGCGCACGAGGTCGCCTCGCGCGAAGGCGGCATCGACATCGGCCGGGGTGACGTCCGGGGCGCGCACGAGCAGGGCGTGCGGGACGGCGGAGACCTGCTGGCCCTGGATGGCGAGCTGGCGGGACACTGCCGCGACGACGTCGGGCGCGGCGGTGGCCGGGATGAGGCCCTGGGAGATAATGCGGGCCAGGCTCACCTCGGTCGGCAGCGTCGCGGAGGAGGCGCGGGCGGCGGGCACGGCTGACTCCTTAGAACAGGCGGGAGGTCGGGTCGTCCATGCCCCGCATGGCGTCGTAGTCGAGGGTGACGCAGCGGATGCCGCGGTCCTCGGCCAGGACGCGCGCCTGCGGCTTGATCGTCTGGGCGGCGAAGACGCCCTGGACGGGGGTCAGCAGCGGGTCTCGGTCCAGCAGCTCGAGGTAGCGGGTGAGCTGCTCGACGCCGTCGATCCCGCCGACGCGCTTGATCTCCACGGCCACGGAGCGGCCCTCGGCGTCCTTGGCCATGATGTCGACCGGGCCGATGGCGGTGGGGAACTCGCGGCGTACCAGGCGGTAGCCGGCACCCAGGACCTCGATCTGCTCGGCCAGGAGCTCCTGGAGGTGGGCCTCGACGCCGTCCTTGGTGAGCCCGGGGTCCACGCCCAGCTCGTGGCTGACGTCGGAGATGGTCTCGAAGACGCGGATGACGAGGCGGTCGTCGGTCTTGGCGGCGCTCACCTCCCAGACCTCGCGCACGCCGTCGGCGGCGGCCTCCTCGTCCGGCTCGGTGACGGCCAGGCGGGCCGGGGCGCTCATCCAGTTCAGGGGCTTGTAGGAGCCGCCGTCGGAGTGGATGAGGACCGAGCCGTCGGCCTTGAGCATGAGCACGCGGGTGGCCCGGGGCAGGTGAGCGTCCAGGCGGCCGGAGTAGTCGACGGAGCAGGAGGCAATAACGAGGCGCACCCGTCCACCCTAGCGGGGCGGGCCTAGGCCCGGAGCGATGCCGGGGCCGGCGGGCCTGAGCATCGTGTCACCCGCCGGCCTCACCTCCCCTGCTCCACCGTCGAGAACGTACTTCGCGATCGAGGACTGCGTTCTCCTCCAGATGACTGGGGGCGGACCCCAGTGGCCTGGAGGAAAACGCAGTCCTCGGCTGAAAAGTACGTCGCCGATCCGGCCGATGAGCCCCGAGATCGGGTATCAGAAGAGCCGGGGCTGCTCGGGCGAGGCGGACTCCACCCAGGCGACCAGCGCCGAGTGCGACTCCTCCATCATGGCCAGGTCGAAGCCCTCGGGACTGCGAGTGGCATCCACGCAGTGGACCTCGACGACGCGCCCCTGCTCCCGGCGGCGCCGGGCCTCGGAGAGCTCCAGGTTCAAGCGGCTCCATGAGCGTGACGGCCTGGTGGAGAAGGACACGAGGCGGTACCACTCCAGGGAGTCGAGCCGGAAGGAGGCGACCCCGCTCAGCCAGCGCTGCGCCCCGCGTGGACGCAGGGCGCACTCGAAGGAGCCGACCTGCCCGGCCAGGTAGCGCAGGCGTGCCAGGAACCCGCCTGCCAGCAGCACGAGGACGATGACGACGAGCGCCACGATCATCCACACGTGCTGCCCCATGCCTCAGGCCTCCGCGCCCTGCTTCACATGGTCGGCGGCGATCGTGATGACGTCGTGGTCCACGGAGCAGAAGCCGCCGGACACCTCGATACTGCACATCTCGCCGTCGATGGGACTCAGTCGCACCGGACCGGACCCCAGGACCGCCAGGAGGGGCTGACGGCCCGGCAGGACCCCCAGCTCCCCGTTGATCAGGGGCACGGAGACCTGCGTCGCCTCACCGGTCCAGGCCTCGCCCGCCGGCGAGACCACCTCAACATGTAAGGCCATGTCCCCCTCCTTTCCTGCGCCCGGCTGTATCCGGATCCTAACGACTCAGGCCTTGAGCTCGGCGGCGCGACGCTCCAGGTCCTCGATGCCACCGATGTTGAAGAATGCCTGCTCCGGCAGGTCATCGTACTCACCGTCGCAGATGCGGCGGAACGCCTCGATGGTCTCCGACAGCGGCACGGTGGAGCCGGCCACGCCGGTGAACTTCTCCGCCATGTAGGTGTTCTGGGAGAGGAACTGCTCGATACGGCGGGCACGGGCCACCGTCACCTTGTCCTCCTCGCCGAGCTCGTCGACACCGAGGATCGCGATGATGTCCTGGAGCTCCTTGTTCTTCTGGAGGATGGACTTCACGCGGGTGGCGACGTCGTAGTGCTCCTGGCCCACGTAGCCGGGGGCCAGGAGACGCGAGGTGGAGGTCAGCGGGTCCACGGCCGGGTAGATGCCTCGCGAGGCGATCTCACGGCTGAGCTCGGTGGTGGCGTCCAGGTGGGCGAAGGTCGTGGCCGGCGCCGGGTCGGTGTAGTCGTCGGCGGGCACGTAGATCGCCTGCAGGGAGGTGATGGAGTGACCGCCGGCGGAGGTGATGCGCTCCTGGAGCTGGCCCATCTCGTCGGCCAGGTTGGGCTGGTAGCCCACGGCCGAGGGCATGCGGCCCAGCAGCGTGGACACCTCGGAGCCGGCCTGGGTGAAGCGGAAGATGTTGTCGATGAACAGCAGCACGTCCTGGTGCTGGACGTCACGGAAGTACTCGGCCATCGTCAGGGCTGACAGGGCCACGCGCAGACGCGTGCCCGGCGGCTCATCCATCTGGCCGAAGACCAGGGCGGTCTTGTCGAACACGCCGGCCTCGTCCATCTCGACGATGAGGTCGTTGCCCTCACGGGTGCGCTCCCCCACGCCGGCGAACACGGAGACACCGCCATGGTTCTGGGCCACGCGCTGGATCATCTCCTGGATGAGGACGGTCTTGCCCACGCCGGCGCCGCCGAACAGGCCGATCTTGCCGCCCTGCACGTAGGGGGTGAGCAGGTCGATGACCTTGATGCCGGTCTCGAACATCTGCTCCTTGGACTCGAGCTGGTCGAAGGCCGGGGGCTGGCGGTGGATGGGCCAGCGCTCGGTGATCTCCAGCTGCTCGCCGGGACCGAGGTTGAGGACGTCGCCGGTGACGTTGAAGACGTGCCCCTTGGTCACGTCGCCCACGGGCACGGAGATCGGCGCGCCGGTGTCGCGCACCTGCGAGCCGCGCACGAGGCCGTCGGTGGGCTTGAGGGAGATCGTGCGCACGATGTTGTCACCCAGGTGCTGGGCGACCTCGAGGGTGATCTCGTGGGGCTCCTCGCCGGCACTGGTGGCCTGGACGGTCACCTTGAGGGCGTTGTACATCGCCGGGATCGCATCAGGCGGGAACTCGACGTCGACGACGGCGCCGATGATGCGGGTGATGCGTCCCGTCCCGGGGGTGGTGGTGTCAGCCATGTGCGTTCTTCCGTATCTTCCAGAGCTGAGAGGGGTCCTGCTCGGTGAGGTGAGTCTGTGTGGGTTCTCGACGACGTCGGGGCTGCCCGGTCTATTCGGTCCCCAGGGCGTCGGCACCCGAGACGATCTCAGTGATCTCCTGGGTGATGTCGCCCTGGCGTGCCGCGTTGGCCAGGCGGGTGTAGGTGATGATGAGGTCCTCGGCGTTGTCCGTGGCCGTGTGCATGGCCTGCTGGCGGCTGGCCAGCTCGGAGGCGGCCGACTGCAGCAGGGCGTTGCGGATGCGGGAGCCCATGTAGCGGGTCAGGAGGGCGTCGAGCACCTCGGAGGCCCCGGGCTCGAACTCGTAGAGCGGCATGGAGCTGCCGCGCTTGGCCGCCAGCTCCTTCTCCAGAGCCTCGTTGCCGGCGTCGTCGAGCTCACCGGCCCCCTCGACGTCGACCACCTTGAGCGGCAGCATGCGACGCACCTCGGGGACCTGGGAGACCATCGAGACGTAGCGGGTGAAGACGATGTGGACCTCGGCCACGCCGCCGGCCTCGGCAGGCTGGAGGAAGTAGTCCAGCAGGGTGGTGGCCACCTCCTCAATGGCCTCGTCGCTGGGACGGTCCGACTGCCCCGTCCAGGAGAACTCGATGGGCGTGCCGCGGAAGCTGAAGTAGCTCTGGGCACGCCGGCCGAAGGTGAAGATCACCGGCTCCTTGCCGTCCTTGACCAGCTCCTCGATGAGGCGACCGGTCTCGCGCAGGATGGTGGCCGAGTAGGCGCCGGCCATACCGCGGTCGGAGGTGACCACGAGGATCGCCACGCGCTTGGTGTCGGTGCGCTCCTGGGTGATGGGGTGCTCGAAGCGGGAGTAGGTCCCCAGCGCGGCCACCGCCTGGCTCAGGGCGTGATCGTAGGGCGAGGCCTCCTGCGCGTTGCGGCGCGCCTGCCCGATCCGGGACGAGGCGATGAGCTCCATCGCCCGGAACACCTTCTGGAGGGTCTGGGTCGATCGAATGCGCTGCTTGTAGACGCGCTGGTTTCCTGCCACGTCAGCCCCTCTTGACCACGAGCTGCTCGGTGGTCCTCTCGGCGGCGGGCTCCTCCTCGGGCTCGGCGACCTGGGCGCCCAGCATCTGCTCACCGGAGGCGAAGGTGCGCCGGAAGTCCTCGACGGCCTTGACCAGGGCCTCCTCGGTCTCGTCGGTGAGCTGCCCGGTGGACTCGATGGTGTCCAGGATGTCGGTGTTGCGTCGCAGGTGGTCCAGGAAGGCGGCCTCGAAGGGCAGGACGTCGGAGACGTCGATGTCGTCGAGGTATCCCTTGGTGCCGGCCCAGACGCTGGCGACCTGCTCGGCCACCGGGTACGGCGTGTACTGGGGCTGCTTGAGCAGCTCCATGAGGCGCTCACCGCGGGTGAGCTGGGCGCGGGTGGCGGCGTCCAGGTCGGAGGCGAACATGGCGAAGGCCTGCATGGAGCGGTACTGGGCCAGAGTGATCTTGAGAGTTCCGGCGACCTTCTTCATGGCCTTGACCTGGGCGGCGCCGCCCACTCGGGACACGGAGATGCCGACGTCGACGGCGGGGCGCTGGTCGGCGTTGAACAGGTCGGACTGGAGGAAGATCTGCCCGTCGGTGATGGAGATGACGTTGGTGGGGATGTAGGCCGAGACGTCATTGGCCTTGGTCTCAATGATCGGCAGCCCGGTCATGGAGCCCGCCCCCAGGTCGTCGGAGAGCTTGGAGCAGCGCTCCAGCAGGCGCGAGTGGAGGTAGAAGACGTCACCGGGGTAGGCCTCACGGCCCGGCGGACGGCGCAGCAGCAGGGAGACGGCGCGGTAGGCCTCGGCCTGCTTGGACAGGTCGTCGAAGACGATGAGGACGTGCTTGCCCTGGTACATCCAGTGCTGACCGATGGCCGAGCCCGTGTAGGGCGACAGGTACTTGAAGCCGGCCGGGTCGGAGGCCGGGGAGGCCACGATGGTGGTGTACTCCAGGGCGCCGCGCTCCTCCAGAGTGGCGCGCACGGCGGCGATGGTGGAGCCCTTCTGTCCGGTGGCCACGTAGATGCAACGCACCTGCTTGTTCGGGTCTCCGGACTCCCAGGCGTCCTTCTGGTTGAGGATCGTGTCCAGGGCGATGGCGGTCTTGCCGGTCTGGCGGTCGCCGATGATGAGCTGACGCTGGCCGCGGCCGATCGGGATCATCGAGTCGATGGCCTTGAGCCCGGTCTGGAGGGGCTCGTGGACGGACTTGCGGGACATGACGCCGGGGGCCTGGAGCTCCAGGGCACGGCGTCCCTCGGCCTCGATCTCGCCCAGGCCGTCGATGGGCCGGCCCAGCGGGTCGACGACGCGGCCCAGGTAGGCGTCGCCCACGGGCACGGAAAGGACCTCTCCGGTACGGCGCACGACCTGGCCCTCGTCGATGCCGTCGAAGGATCCCAGGACGACGACGCCGATCCTGCGCTCCTCGAGGTTCATGGCCAGGCCGGCGGTGCCGTCCTCGAAGGTGAGCAGCTCGTTGGCCATGACGCCGGGTAGGCCCTCGACGTGCGCGATGCCGTCAGCGGCGAAGACGACGTGCCCGACCTCCTCGGCCGCGACCTCGGCGGGCTTGTAGGACTCGGCGAACTCGTTCAGGGCCGAGCGGATCTCCTCGGGCCTGATGGTCAGCTCTGCCATCTCGTCTCCTTGCTGGTTGCGTTCTGGGGGCCGGCGGCGCTGGGCGTGAGCGACGACGGCGCGGGGTGGGGTGGTGAAGTTGTGGGTCGGCGTGCGATGAGCGGGCTAGCCCGCCAGCCGGGTGCGCAGCTCGGCGACGGCGCTGCGCACGGTGCGGTCCATGACGTAGTTCCGCGTCGAGATGCGGGCTCCGCCGATGACCGCGGAGTCGACCTCGCAGTTGAGGTCGATCCTGGTGCCCAGGCGGCGCTCCAGGATGGTGCGCAGACGCTCCTCCTGGGCCGAGGTCATGGGGATGGCGGTGACGACGTCGACGATGGTGCGCTGACGCATCTCGGCGGCCAGCTCGACGACGCGGCGCAGGTTGCGCAGCGGCCCGCCCTCGGCGTGGTGCCGCACGCACCAGTCCACCAGGCTCATGGCGGGGGCGCTGATGTGGGGCGCGAAGACGCCCTCTGCCAAGCGGACCCGGGCCTCGGTGCCGGTGCGGCGTGAGGGGGTCAGGGCCTCGCGCAGCTCGCGGTTGTCGGCGATCTGCTCGTGGACCTCGAAGAGCTGCTGCTCGATCTCCTCCGCCGAGCCGCCCGCGTGAGCACCGGCGAGGATCGCCTCGATGCCCAGGTCGTGGAGGGCGGAGACCAGGTCGACTGCCTTGGACCAGCGGCCGCGGACCATGGCGCTGAGCAGGTCGACGACGCGCTCGTCCACGGTGCCGGTGAAGAGCCGGCGGGCCAGGGCCACCTTGTCCTCGGCATCCCGGCCCGGGTCGGTCAGCGGCGCGGACAGCGAGTGGACGGCGACCTGGTGGGCCAGGGCGAGGATCTGGCGACCCAGCTCCTGGCCCTCGACGCCCGCGGCCGTGAGCACCGGGCTCCAGGCCTGGCTCACGGTCTCACGGGTGGCGGCAGTTCCTGTTCTCACCGCGTCGCCTCCGCAGAGGAGTCGACGCCGGCGTCGAGTCCCTCAACCGGCTCCATGGTCTCGAGCTCGTCGAGGAAGCGGTCGATGACCCGCTCGGACAGGGCGGTGTCGCTCAGGTGCTCACCGACGATGCGCTCGGCCAGGGTGGAGGCGAGCATGCCGACGTCGGTGCGCAGCGAGATCTGCGCGGCCTGCTTCTCGGCCAGGATCTGACGCTGGGCGCCCTCGATGATGCCGGCGGCCTCCGCCTGGGCGTCGGTGCGGGCCTTGGCGACGATCTCCTTGGCCTCGCTCTGGGCGTTGTCGCGGATGCGGGCGGCCTCTCGGCGGGCCTCGTCCACGAGCCGGGTGGCGCGCTTCTCGGCGTCGGCCTGGTCCTGCTTGGCCTTGTCGGCCAGGTCGAGGCCCTCCTGGATGCGCCGGGCGCGCTCGTCCAGGACGGCGTAGAGCCGGGGCAGGGCGTAGCGGCCCACCACCAGGAGGATGAGCAGGAGGACGATCGCCGCCCAGAAGATCTCATAGGCCGGGGGAAGGATGAAGGCCGTGCCTCCGCCCTGCCCGCCCTCGGCAGCCAGGGGAAGCATCACTTGACGACGAGCGGCAGGACGAAGCCGATGAGGCCGAGGGCCTCGACCATGCCCGCGCCGATGATCATGTTGGTGAACAGGCGTCCGGCCACCTCGGGCTGACGGGCCGTGGCCTCCTGGGTCTTGCCGACGAGCAGGCCGATGCCGATGCCCGGGCCGAGCGTGGCCAGGCCGTAGCCGACGTATGCGAGCGCGGTGAGGGACATATGCGGTTCCTTCTTTCTGGCGCCGGGTGGCGCAGGTGGGGTCGGTGGAAGAGGCTAGGGTCGACGCACCGTGGCGTCTAATGGGCCTCGATGGAGAGCTTGATGTAGACGGCGCTGAGGATGGTGAAGATGTACGCCTGCAGAATCGCCACGAAGACCTCGAACAATGTCACCACGATCATGGCGGTACCGGTGAGGACGCTGATCGTCGAGGATGCCTGGAGGTGAAGAAGCAGGCTGGTGGTGCCGAAGAATGTCATGCCGAGCAGCAGGTGCCCGGAGACCATGTTGCACAGCAGACGCAGGGTGAGCGTCACCGGCCGCACGATGAAGTTCGAGAGGAACTCAATGGGGGTGATGAGCAGGTACATCGCCTTGGGCAGCCCGGGAGGGAAGAGCTGGGCGGCGAAGAAGTGCCCGGCCCCCTGCTCCTTGATGCCGGCGCCGATGAAGGTGATGTAGGTCAGGGCCGCGAACACCATGGGCACGGCGACCACCGAGGAGGCGGCGATGTTGAGGCCCGGAATGACGCCGGAGAGGTTCATGGCGAGCACGCCCAGGAAGAGGGTGCCCAGCAGCGGGGCGAAACGGCGGCCGTTCTTGTTGCCCAGGAGCATGAAGGCCACGTTGCTGCGCACGAAGTCGGCGATGATCTCCAGCAGGGCCTGGCCGCGTCCGGGAACCAGCCTGAAGCGGCGGGCGGCAGCCAGTCCCAGGGTCAGGCACAGGAGTCCCCCCATGACCAGGCGGACGAAGGTGAGGCGGTTGAACTCCATGAAAGTGCCCTCACCAAAGAGCGCCTCAGGGAAGAAGTCCTCGACGCTGGGCGAGTGCGGGTGCTGAGTGAAGGCGGGCACCGCGGTCAGTGCGATAACAGCGACCAGGACGATCAGGAGCACCCAGTACCACAGCGGTTTAGTGAACGGCTTGGCGTCAGCCGTCCGCGGCACGGCGACGTCGTCGGCTGCCACGCCGTTCTCGGTGACGGTGTTGGTGGACAGGAGTTCCTCCCAATGTCTCTCACGCTTCGGGGCCTGTCCTGACAGGCACGCTAATCACGGGCCATGCTAGCGCCTCACAGGGTTCTCACGAAGCAAACGGGACACCTCGTTGCGGCCCGTTGCAGCCACCCGCCCCGACAACCAGCCCCACCCACCGGTCAGGGGCGACCCTCAGAATCACCCTTCTTCGGCTCCACCGCAAGGATTCGAGCCTGCGCCAGCACGGTCGACTCTGCGAACATGCCCACCAGGATCGCCACAATGAGTGAGACCCCAATCACTCTGGTGTCACATCCCAGGGCCCTGCCTCCCAGGAGCCCCACCGCCAGGAGCGCGACCTTTCCCAGATATCCGCCTGCCATCCAGGCCACCAGGGTTCCCGTGTCGGAGTGGATCATGCGGTCCAGGAACCACCAGGTCGCGGCCAGGAGCAGCGTCGTCGTCCCCACTGCGGCCAGCAGCGTGCCCAGCGGCTGGGCCACGGCGCCGCGGGCTCCGCCGATGAGGCACCACAGGGCCTCGCCGGCCACCAGGATCACGGCGGCCACGGAGAGGATTCGGCGCAGCCGGGCTGAGGCCTCACGCAGTGCGTGGGCGTTCGTGGGAGTCGTCTCGCTCACTGGCGTGTCCTTTCAGAGGGGCCGGACGGCGCCGACAGGGCGATCCCCTGCGGCGCCTGCCCCTCGGCCGGGCGCGTCACCTCACCGGTTCCCGAGACGTTGCGGGAGATGACGATCCGCTGCTCCTGACGGTCCTGGCGACGGCGCAGCGCTGAGCTCAGGCCGTGGCGCACCCCGGGCATGAGGTCGACGGTGACGACGAAGGCCAACAGGACCGCAATGGCGAGCCCCGCCAGCACCCAGGGCAGGGGGAAGAAGGCCATGGCGGCCACGGGGAAGGAGGCGACCGCCGCCCACAGGTACATCACCAGCACCGCACGGCGGTGGGAGTGCCCGGCGGCCAGGAGCCGATGGTGCATGTGCATGCGATCGGGGTGGGTGGGACTCAGTCCCTTTCGGGTGCGGCGCACGATCGCCATGATCATGTCGGTCAGGGGCAGCAGGAGCACCGCCAGCGGCAGGAGGATCGGCATGAAGGCGGGCAGGGCGCGTGAGCCGTCGAAGCTGCCCGGGTCGATCTGCCCGGTGACGATGATGGTGGAGGCGGCCGAGACCAGTCCCAGCTGCATCGCCCCGGAGTCTCCCATGAAGATGGTGGCGGGATTGAAGTTGTGGGGCAGGAAGCCCACGCACACGCCGATGAGCGCGGCCACGATGGTGGCGGCCAAGGAGCTGTAGGAGCCCGGGCTCGTGGCGCGGGTGAGGACGTAGGTGTACAGGAAGAAGGCGGTCGAGCCGATCCCGATGATGCCGGCCGCCAGCCCGTCGAGCCCGTCGACGAAGTTGACGGCATTGATGGCGGCCACCACGACGATGACGGTGGAGACGAGGGACAGTCGTGAGGAGCCGATCGTCAGCCCCGCCACGGGGAAGGTGAGGAGCTGGACACCCTGCCAGGCCATGACGCCGGCGGCCAGGATCTGACCGGCGAGCTTGGTCATCCAGTCCAGCTCCCACAGGTCGTCGACGACGCCGAGCAGGCACACCAGTCCCGCCCCCAGGACCACCGCCCAGGCGCTGGAGTCGATGACGTCGGAGAGGTAGGGGATCGTGGAGGCCACGGAGATCGCGGAGAACAGGCCGAAGAACATGGCCACGCCACCCAGGCGCGGGATGGGCGTGGAGTGGACGTCACGGGCCCGCACGGGGGTGAGCGCGTTACCCACCAGGGCGATGTGCCGGACGATCGGCACGGCCACGTAGGTGGTCGCAGTGGCAATGGCCATGACCAGGAGGTAGACCTTCACGCACCCGCCTCCTTCCTGTCCTGCGCCGCCTCTGCCATCCGTTCGGACAGGGCGACGCCGGCCACTCGCTCCAGGTCATCCAGCGCCAAGGCACCCTGGCGCAGGATCCGGGGGGCACGGGCGTGCTCCCCGGCGAGCGTGACGATGGTGGAGGGAACCGGTCTGGGGGTGGCTCCGCCATCGAGCAGCAGGATGTCCTCTGGCCGGGTGGCGCCGGCGCCTTCAGCACCCGGCGCGATCTCTTCGACGCACCGGACCCGCCCGGGGAAGGCGGCCCGGGCGGAGGCGGCGTCGGTGGCGGGCGGTGCGCCGGTGAGGTTGGCGGAGGTGACGGCCAGCGGGCCGCTGCGGCGCAGGAGATTCAGGGCGAGCTCATGGGCGGGCATGCGCACGGCGAGGGTGCCACGGGTCTCCCCCAGGTCCCAGGTCAGGGTCTCATCGGCGTCAAGGATGAGGGTCAGCGCCCCCGGCCAGAAGGCCTCCATGAGGGCGCGGGCGGCGTCGGGCACCTGGGCGACGAGCCCCGTCAGATCGGTGGGGTCGGCCACGAGGACCGGCGGGGGCATCTGGCGTCCGCGCCCCTTGGCGGCCAGCAGCCGCTCGACCGCCCCGGCGTCGGCGGCGTCGCACCCAATGCCGTAGACGGTGTCCGTGGGCAGGATGACGAGCCCGCCTGCGCGCAGGTGCTCGCAGGCCGGTTGGAGAGGGTCGGGGTGGGGATGAGCGGTGCTCGCGGAGGGCTGCGGGGGGTGGCTCACGCCCCGCATCCTGCCACGGATCGGGCCGGCGACGGGACAGTGCGGCAGTGTGGGCCCAGACGCGATGTCAGACCGTCACGCACCGGGCCTCCCTCACCCGCGTATCCCCGGTTCGTTCCTGGGACGAGCCCGATTCCTACACGATGCGGCGGGCCACGGCCCAGCGGGTGAGCTCGTTGCGGTTGGACAGCTGGAGCTTGCGCAGGACCGCGGAGACGTGGGTCTCGACGGTCTTGACCGAGATGAACAGCTCGGAGGCGCACTCCTTGTAGGTGTAGCCGCGGGCGATGAGTCGCATGACCTCCCGCTCACGCGCCGAGAGGCGGTCGAGCTCGGTGTCGGCCACGGCCACCTCACCCGCTCCGGCGCCGAAGGCGTCCAGGACGAATCCGGCCAGGCGCGGGGAGAAGGCGGCGTCTCCGGCGGCTACTCGCCGCACGGCCTGGGCCAGATCCTCGGTGGAGATCGCCTTGGTGACGTAGCCGCGGGCACCGGCCCGGATGACACCGACGACGTCGTCGCTGGCGTCTGAGACGCTCAGGGCCAGGAAGCGCGTCTCGGGGACGTCGTGGCAGGAGGCGACGACCTCGGCCCCTCCCCCACCGTTGCCGCCGGGCAGGTGGACGTCGAGCAGGACGACGTCGGGCCGCAGGGCGTGGACGGCCGCGATGGCGCCCTCGACGTCGTCGGCCTCGGCAATGACGTCCAGGTCGGGAGCGTGGGCGGTCAGCTCGGAGCGCACCCCGGAGCGGACCAGGGCGTGATCGTCGACGACCAGGACCCGCAGGGGCGCGCTCGCCTCGGCGGGCTGGTGGTGGTCTGTTGTGGTACCGGCGGGCGTGTCAGCCATGGGGGACTTCCTGGTGGTGACGTGGGGTGATGAAGGATCAAGGGGTCGAGTGAGGCCGAGTGGGACGGGCTCAACGATAGACGGGCTCAGTGGGTTCGCTCAGGCAGAGCCAGCACCACTTCGGTGCCGGTGGACATGCGGCGCACTCGGGCGCTGCCGCCGTGGCGCTCCATGCGGGCGATGATGGACTCGCGCACGCCGTGACGGTCCTCGGCGATGGTGTCGAGGTCGAAGCCGGGGCCGTGATCTCGCACGAACACCTCCAGGCCCTGGTCGCCGGCCTCGACGTAGAGGGAGACCGGTGGGGCGCCGTGGCGCACCGCATTGGACAGGGCCTCCCGGGCGGCGGCGACGATGACCTCGGTGTCGCGGTCGGGGACCCGGTCGCCGACGCACACGGCATCGACGGCCACACCGTAGCGGTCCTCGATCTCACCGGCCAGGTCGGTGAAGGCGTCGGCCACGGAGGTGCCCGGCGCCGGACGGTCGGTGTAGAGCCAGGCGCGCAGCTCGCGCTCCTGGGAGCGGGCCAGGCGGGCCACCGTCTCGGGCTCGTCGGCGCGCTTGCGGATGAGGGTGAGGGTCTGGAGGACGGAGTCGTGCAGGTGGGCGGCGATGTCAGCGCGCTCGGCCTCGCGGATCTCGGCGGTGCGGGTGTCGGCCAGAGCCCGGTTGGTCCGCAGCCACAGGGGCGCCAGGACCACGCCGATGGCCGCCACGAGCGCCCCTCCGGTGATGAGCCCGGAGATGAGCTTGTAGGGGGTGCTGTCCGCGGCCACCCACACCAGGATGCCGACGACGGCCAGACACACCCCGCCCGCGACCCGCAGGACAGCACCCAGGTTGCGGTCCGGGCCGACGAGGTTGTCCATCTGCGACCATGCCAGGGCCGCCCCCGTGATGACGACGATGGTGATCCCCACCGCCCCGATCCGGTCCAGCAGCCCGAAGCGCCAGGAGGCCAGGAAGAGGGCCGCCAGGAGGAGTGCGCCGCCGTCGATGACCGTCTGCGACAGGCCCAGGGCGGCTCCGCCGTCGGTTCGGCGGTCTGCAGCGCCTCTCCCACCCCTGACACGGGCCGCCAGGCGGGCACGGGAGACCGCCGAGGCGGGGTCATCGCCTGCCGGACCGTTCTCCCCGGGGAGGGTCGCCCACAGCAGGGCATAGAGCAGGGCGCCCGCACCGCCGCCGAGGGCGAGGACGACCATGACCGCACGGATGTATCGCACGGGGACGCCCAGATGGAGGCCCAGTCCCGCGCAGACACCGGCGATGCGCGCGGGCCGGCGCATTCGGGCGGCCTCGACGGACAGGTCGGCTGGCGCCGGCCCCAGCTGGTGGGGCAGACGACGCAGAGGGGGGCGTCGCCGCAGCTGGCGCGGGGGGCTCCAGGAGTACGCCCGCCCGCCTGCGGTCGGCCCGGGCTGCGCACCCCGCTGCTGAGCTGTCGTCATGGCACCATCGTGGCACGTCAGGGTCGCCGATCCGATTGTCCCCCGGCGGATTGGGGGGACAATCCGGGATCATTCAGGGGTTCCCCTGATCGTGCCGCAGGTCCTTGACGCGAAGAATTGTTGACATGAACGACATGCCCGCTTCCCCGTCTGACGGTGACTCTCCCACCGGCTCCGATTCCTCCACTTCCCCCGAGACCTCCGCTCCTTCCACCCCCCACGGCGCCGCTGGCGCCCAGCGCGATTCCCAGCAGGGCCCGCAGTACGGTCCGCAGGCGGGCCCCCCGCCCTCCTTCCAGCAGTACGGCGGACCCCGGCCCGGGCCTCAGGGTGGCTCGACCCACCGCTTCTTCGACTCCCTGCGCGGCTCGGGCCTCATGCGCACCAACGAGCGCTGGATCGCGGGCGTGGCCGGAGGCGTGGCGTACCGCTTCGGCCTGGATCCCACCCTGGTGCGTTGCGTGTGGGTGGTGCTCTCGCTCTTCGCCGGCGTCGGCCTGGTCCTCTACGGCCTGGCCTGGGCCCTCCTGCCTGAGGAGTCCGATGGGCGCATCCACCTGGAGGAGGCCCTCTCCGGCCGTTTCAACGCGGGCCTGGCGGGCGCCATCGGTATGACGATCGTCGGCATGTCGACATTCAGTAACGGCTTCATCCCCAGTTGGTACGTCCACCAGGCGGGCACCGCGGGGATCGCCGCCGCCCTGTGGACCCTGTTCTGGTTGGGGTTGATCGTCCTGGGCGCAGTCTTCCTCATCCGCAGCGCCCAGAACCGGCGCGCGAACCGACAGGCCGCTCGAGGCCCTCAGGGACCCCAGCCCTGGCAGACCGGCGCTCCCGGCGCCGCTCAGGCCCCCGGCGCCCACCCCGGTAGCCAGGACGGTCAGGCCAGTCAGGCCGGGGACTTCGCTCCGACCGCGAGCTCCGCAGCGGGCTCCATGCCGGCCTGGGCCTCCTCGACGCCCGGCTCCGGCGCCCCGGCCTTCAACCAGCCGGCCGGCGGCCAGAGCTGGCAGAGCCGCTCCTACCGGCAGTACCCGGCCTACCAGCCGGCGCCCATGCCGGCCCGTCCACCGCGCCCGCGCCGTCCCGGCCCCGGTTCCTCGCTGTCGCTGGCGGTCCTGGGCCTGGGACTCCTGACCGGAGCGGGCATCTGGTACGCCACGGCGACCCATCGCGTCGGCCTCATCCAGGGCCAGTTCATCCTCATCGGCACCCTGGTCGCCATCCTGGGAGCGGGCATCGTCGCCAGTGGCCTGCGCCGTCGGCACGGCGGCTGGATGACGGTACTGGGCTGGCCGGTCCTGTTCGTCGTTGCGATCCCCGCTCTGGCCGCTGCATCGATCGTCCCCACGAGCCTGGCCCGCATGCCCTTCGGGACCCTCAAGGACTCGACCACCGTCGCCTCGAGCACGGTGACCTGGAAGGAGCTGACGTCGTCGGCCAGCGGCGGCAGCGTCACCCGCACCAAGAACATCGGTGACCTCACCCTGGATCTGCGTGACATGCCCGCTGCGGAGGCAGGCAAGCTCTCCACCATCACCGCCCACCTCGACGTCGGAACCCTGCGTATCAAGACCGACACCAACCAGCGGGTGACGGTCAAGGCCGACGTCGATATGGGGGCGATCGACTCACAGGTCGCCCGGGCCTGGACCGTCAACGGCCGACAGATGGATCAGGAAGACGACACACGTCGCTATGACGTGACCGGCAAGAGCATCTCCACCTACAGCAGCTCCAACGGCGGGCTGGACGTCAAACGCACTCTGGCCTCCCCCAGTAGTAGTGACGGGCGGCCGGAGATCACGATCAACGCCTCGGTGGACACCGGGACGATCAACGTCGAGGAGTACAGCAACACCGTCTCCTGGTACGGCAGCACCGACGAGCCCGTGTGGATCGTCAGCTCCTGGTACGACAAGAAGGGCGATGCCCACAGTGATGCTCTGCCGGTTCCGGGTATGAACCACCAGGCCATCACGGCCAAGGACGCCGAGGCCTGCATCCGCACGGCCCACGAGAGCGTGGGCGGGGACGACCGCAGCGAGGATGTCAGCTGGAGCAACCTGTCCGACCTGACCTCCGCGGAGCGCCCCTCCTACGACTCCTGCGTGCACAAGACCCTGTCCGGGCAGGGCGCCGCACAGCCCGGTGCGACCCCGAGCCCCTCCGGATCGGCCGCTCCGACACCGTCCCCGGCGCCCACCAAGCAGTCCGCCACGACCACCCCGACAGCCGGCTGATCGCGCCCGCGCACCGGCCTCAGCCACGAGAACTCTTCCCGGGCACGTCCCGGCCCCACCCAAGGAGACCCCCCATGAGCAGCACCTCATCCACGACGTCGCCCGACGACGCCGGCAGCAACAGCACCGAGGCGACCGGCGAGGACGCCACCAGGCCCTTCCCGACCGCCGGCGACACCCAGCCCCTGACCCTGCCGGTGACTCAGCCCGCGGCCGAGCCAGCAGGTGAGCCGGAGACTCAGCCGGTCACCATGCCACTGCCCGCCTCCGAGGAGGCCGGCGCGGAGACGGCTTCCGCGGGCTCGGCGCCCACGTCATCGACGTCGAGCCCGGTGTGGAGCGCCGGGACGGTCACTGACCGGGACCGGCCGCAGAAGCCCCAGGACATCAAGGGATCCACGCTCCTGTGGGGGGCCTTCCTGCTCCTGGTGGGCGGGCTGCTCATCGCGGCGGGACTGGGGCTGCGCTTCGACTTCACGACGACGGCCATCGCCTGCCTGGCGGGCCTGGGAGGTCTGCTCGTCGTCGCCGCCCTCATCCCCAAGGGGCGCCGCAGCATCAAGCCCTGATCCGCCCGCATTCACCCCGTACCCGCCCCATCGAGCCGCGAGGACGCACCTCAGGGCCCGCCGACTGCACCTCCACGGTGCGTCCGCGAACCCGAACGTGCGTCCTCGCGGCGTACTCTTCAGAGAGAACTCAGCGGAACCGAGAACCTCCACCAGTCCGACGGATAATGAGGGACATCGATGGTTGAGACAGCATTCTCCATATTCATGAGCCTGATCCTGAGCGTAACCGGCATCCTGCTCGTGGTACTGGGACGCCGGATGGCGAAGCGCAGACTCCCACCGAACTCGTGGGCGGGAGTGCGCTACGAGATCGCGCTGCGCTCGGAGGAGAACTGGTACACGATGCAGGCCCGGTGCGCGGCAGCGACTGTGGGACTGGGCGTGGTCCTCCTCGACTCGGCTATCCTCTTCGCCATTCAGGCGGTCCTGCCCGAGACGGTCTCGATCCTGGTCCCCCTGGTCATCATGCTGATTCAGACGGTTGCCGGTATCGCGTTCCTTCACGTTCAGGCCCGCAGGTGCGCCGCGGAGCTGACGCAGAGTGCGTAGGTCGGCTCCCCCACTGACACGGGTGAGGGAGCCGGTCGGGGATAGTCGGCGTCCGGGGTGAGCGCTCAGCCCTGGTAGACGATCTTGGCCTTGACGTCGTCGACAGCCTCCTCGCCCAGGTAGTGGCGCACGATCTCCAGGCCGAAGTCGATGGCGGTACCCATGCCGCGCGAGGTGATGACGGGGCCATCGGTGACGACGGCGGCCTGGCTGACCTGCGCGCCGTGCTCGGCGAGCACGCCCACGAAGCCGGGATTCGACGTCGCCTGGCGACCCTCGAGCAGGCCCAGCTCGGCCAGGATCGAGGGGGCGGCGCAGATGGCGGCCACGGGCCTGCCGGCGCGCACCCGCTCGGTGACCGCGGCCATGAGGGGCTCGACGGCCTTGAGGTTGGGGGTGCCGGGGATGCCGCCGGGCAGGACGAGCATGTCGTAGTCGGCCAACTTCGCCTCGGCCAGGGTGAGGTCGCAGGTGACGACGATGTTGTGGGAGGAGACGACGGACCGTTCAGGGGTCACGGAGATCATCGTCGAGGGGATGCCGGCGCGGAAGAGGATGTCCACGGTCGCCAGCGCCTCGACCTCCTCCAGTCCCGGCGCGATGAAGACGGCGACGGTCTTATCGGTCCTCTGGTCGGTGGGCGCGTGGAAAGCGGGCATGTCTCCTCCAGGAAGGTCGGTGCGGGTGCCGCCATCACCCTACGCGCCCACAGCATCGGCCGAGAAGGCTGGCCCCGGCACTATGACTCAGCGCTGGCGCAGGAGGTGCTGCTCGGCGTTGTCCAGGATCGGCCAGGCGGCCTCCGGCGCGTAGACGCTCAGGCCGCCGTCGGATACGGCAAGCTCGACGTCGCCGTCGTCGGCGACGGTGACCGGCTCGTGCTCGCCCAGGACGCAGATCCACTGCTCGCCGGCGTGCCGAGCCCCGACGTGGAGACGCTTGGTCCCGGCCCTGCGGTCGGACAGGACGACGGCGAGCCCGGAGCCGGGGTGGGCATCGTCGCCCTCGCGCGCGAAGCCGACGAGGTCGGGGTCGTCGAGGGCGTCGTGCTGGGGGCCGTGGGCCAGTGCGCGCCGCATGGTCATGAGCAGCGGCAGCTCGGTGACGGCCGGCAGGTCATCGGTCTCGGGGGTGCCGAACAGGTCGCCCCAGAAGACGCAGGGGGTCCCGGTCTCGCGCAGCAGGATGAGGGCGTAGGCCGAGGGTTTGAACCACGACTCGATGGTGGAGGCCAGCGACTGACCCGGCTGGGTGTCGTGGTTCTCCACGAAGGTCACGGCGCGGGCGGGGTCGGAGGCCACGAGAGTGCCCTCGAAGAGGCGGGACAGGTCGACGTCGCCGTTGGAGGTGGAGGCGGCGTGCAGGTGGAAGTGGAGGGGGACGTCGAACAGGCTCATGAAGGGAACGGCCTCCAGGTAGCCCTCCAGCTCGGCGACGTCGCGGGTCCAATACTCGCCCACGGCTGGCAGGGCGCGCCCGGTGGCGCGTCGCAGCTCGGGCAGCCAGCGGGCGAAGAAGTCGGCGCCGACGTGCTTGAGAGCGTCCAGGCGCAGGCCGTCGACGCCGGTGGTCTCCACGTACCAGCGCCCCCAGCGATCCATCTCGGCACTGACGGCGGGGTCGGTGACGTGGACGTCGGAGCCCATGAGGTAGTCGTAGTTGCCGAGCTCGTCGTTGACGTTCTCGTTCCACTGCTTGCCCTCGAAGAGCCACACGCCCTGCTGGTGGCGGGCCTCGTCCCAGTCGGTGCCGTGGAAGCAGGTCCAGTCCCAGGTGAAGTCCGAGTGGGCACCGTTGCGCCCCGGGAAGGTGTAGCGGGTCCAGGCGGTGATCTCCTCGGCATCGCCGATGGGGCGCATGCGGTCGTGGGGATCGACGGGCGTGGCGCGCACGACCTCGGTGCCGTCTCCGCCCATACGGTGGTTGAGGACGATGTCCGCCACGACACTGATACCGGCCGCGTGCAGGGCCTCAATGGCGGCGAGGTAGTCCTCCTTGGTGCCGTACTTGGTGGGGACGGTGCCCTTCTGGTCGAACTCGCCCAGGTCGTAGGTGTCGTAGACGCCGTAGCCGACGTCCTCCACGCCGGCCTGTCCCTTGTAGGCAGGCGGCAGCCACACCGAGCTCACCCCGCAGTCGGCCAGGAGGGCGGCGTTGTCCGCCAGGAGGCGCCAGTGGGTGGAGTCGGCGGGCAGGTCCCAGGCGAAGGCCTGGAGCAGGAGGGGGTTGACGACGTCGTCAGGGTTGGCGGGACTGGGCTGGGCGTGGTTCTCGGTCACGGTTCCGATGCTGCCAGTCCTCCCCCGCGGGCGACAGCCGAATAAGCAACCAAGAACTCCATGCGTGTCCGCCTGCCCCGTGCCAGGTTGTCCTACGCCGGTCCGCACGATCCCTCCCGGTGTCCCACATGGCTCGACGGCCGGCGGCATTCCACGCGGCCGGGTGTGTGCGCCTGCGGCCGGGGACATTCCACGCGGCCAGGGGCGTGTCCTTCCGGGTGGGGGCATTCGACGCCGTCGGGGACCGGAATCCTGTCCCCCAACGCGCGACATGTCACCGGCCGGAAGAAAGTGCACCCCTGCGCGCAGAGTGTCCCCCGCCGGAGGGGAATGCCCCCGGCCGAGGGAAGGATGCGATGTGGGCAGTGCGGAACGGCGCCGCTCGCGACTCGCGAGTGGTCAGATTGACGTGAGCAGGGCGGCGACGTCGTCGAGCTGAGCGGCGATCTCCGTGAAGTCCCGGTCCAGGTCGAGGGTGCGCACATGGAAGCGGTGCCCGGTCTCGATCCACGTCTCGCAGATCGGCGGTTCGACGGCGGTCTGGGCGTAGAGCAGCATGCCGGCGACATCGCGCCCGGCCTGCCGGGGGTCGCTGGCCTCATGCATGACGTAGCTGTAGATCTGGTTGCGGTTGGCCGGGGACAGGATCTGCCTGTCGTAGCGGGAGCCGAGGATGCGCCCGTAGCACTTGGTGTCGATGATGAGGGTCCGCTGCGGCCCGGTCAGGACGATGTCGGTGTGCAGCCCTGGGAGGAAGACCGGGGCGTCCTCGATGCCTCCACTCACCCAGGGAGCGCCGGCGCGCAGGCGGGGGTGGTGGCGGCGGAAGTAGGCCAGGACGAAGCGCTCGTACAGGGCGCTCAGCTCCTGGGGGTCGAGGAAGTCGGCGAGGCTGACCGTGCCGTCGGCGCCGCTGAGCAGCCGCTCGTCCAGGATGAGCCGGCACACGCCCATGAGCAGCCGGTAGGAGCGGTTACCCCTGTGGAAGCGCAGCCTCTCCCAGTGCAGGTGCCTGAGGTCCGCGGCGCTCATCACCTTGACGTCGCCCATGACGAGCAGCGTGGACTTCAGGCGGGTCCTGCGAGCCGGGGCGATGTCGCCGTGCAGGATCAGGCGCAGGGCGGCGGTCTTGAGGAGCCGGTTCATGAGGGTGTTCTCGGTGCGCTCGTCGTAGCCGCAGCGCACCAGGCTCCGGCGGCGGGCTCTGAGCCGCATCGTGGCAGCCGGGTCGATGCGCCCCCGCACAACCGTCAGGTCCTCGGTGAAAGGCTGGTAGTCCCGCTCAAAACCGCGTCGGCGCTGGTTGTCCAGCCCGCCGGCCAGGATCGCGGCGAGCATGTCGTGCACGTGCTCGAAGTCCTCGGCCGCCAGGCGCCGGTGCTCTCCGGTCTCCAGTGCCTTGAAGGCGTAGGCGAGCATGTAGTAGACGTTCTTGAGCAGGACGGTGCTGGGACCACGCTGGTGCGGTCGGCCGGGAGCCCCGTTTCGCGCCGGGCCGGGCAGGGATGCCGTCATGGCAGGATGCTCTCCAGGGCGTGAATGCTCTCGTCCATCGCAGCCGGGTTGTCGAACCAGTACTCGCGCACCAACGGAGCCAGCTCGTAGCGCACCACCGAGGCCACATCCGCATCCGCCCCCGCAGGGTTCTCGGGGTCTGCCGCAGGCAGGCACAGGTAGGAGTGGCCGATCTGGAACCCGGGCCCGAGGGACTCGTCCTCGGCGATCCTCTGGTTGAGGCGGCGCACGACGTCGACCAGCGCTTCCAGCCTCACGCTGCCCACGGCCTCGACGTGCCTGAGGAACCCAGGGTGATCGAGGGCCGGCCTCATCTCGAAGAAGGCGAAGCGGCGCCGCAGCGCGTAGTCGATGAGGGCCAGGCCCCGGTCGGCGGTGTTCATCATGCCGATGATGTGGAGCCGCTTCGGGACGGACAGCAGCTCCCCGGACACCGGCAGGCGCAGCGCCTCCCCACGGTGCTCGGCCTCGATGAGCATGAGCAGCTCGCCGAAGGCCTTGGAGATGTTGGCCCGGTTGATCTCGTCGATGATGAACACGTAGTCCCGCCCCGGGTCGGCGGCGGCGCGCCGGCAGAACCTGGCGAAGACGCCCTCGGCGGCCGCGAACCCGCCCTCGGCCGTGGGACGCAGCCCGACGACGACGTCCTCGTAGGCGGTCGACTGGTGGAACTGCACCACCTCCACCCGCGAGTCATCCGTCTGCCCCATGAGGGCGTATGCCAGGCGCTTGGCCGCGAAGGTCTTCCCCGTGCCAGGAGCGCCCTGGAGGATGAGGTTCTTCTTGCGGCGCAGCAGCCCGAGCATCTGCTCCAGGTCCTCAGGACTGAGAAAGACCTCGTCCAAGAAATCGGCACTGGTGTAGTGCTCGTCCGCCTCATCGAGATCGTTGTTCCCGCGCCGCTCGTCCACGGATGCGGAAGAGTGCGAGTCCTCGATTCCGATCAGTGCGTTGAGCTGATCCGGTGTGTACTTCGTGTTCTCTGTGAGGCGTTGCAGCATCAGTCTGCCGATTCGCTGCTCGAGCGGCCAGGAGCCGACATGCGTCCACTCGACGTCACGCACAGCCCGGAAGGATGACCGGTCCTCGTCATAGCGATAGTCGGAGCGAACTACTCCGCGCCCCACGATCTCATTGAAGCTACGGCGGACATAGACGATGTCGCCCGGTTTCATGGCATGGATGTAGTCCCACACTGAGTCGGCGGCCTTACGTGGGCGGCCGCCCCAGTCCCCGTAATGGGTGTAGAGCGCATCCAGGAGCGACTCCTTGTCGGGGAAGGAGGCAAGATCGCCGACCCGGTCCCAGTTGAGCGCCATGATCCCAGCGGTTCGAAACTCATCCCATCTCGCCGCACCCTCACCCGGGGTGTAGAGCCAGTGCTGGAGCTCATGCTTCTTGGCTTGATTGGAGTCCCCGACACCCTGCGCCCGGACGGAGGCAGTCGACGCGCCCGAGGAGTTCCGGTCCCGGAACAGCGACTCGAGCTGGGCTGGGTTGTAGCTCGTGTTCTCCGTGACTCGTTGCAGGCTCACTGCGCCCACACGCCGGTCGAGCGGCCAGGAGCCGACATGCGTCCACTCAATGTCGCGCACGCAGCGGTAGGCGGGCCGGGCGTCGTCGTAACGGAAATCCGAGCGGACAACGCCACGCCCGATGATCTCGGTCGGACCGCGCCGGGCGTAGACGACGTCACCGGGGCGCATCACGTCAGAGAAGTCCCGGATCATCCCGGCCGCGCCGGTCGGCCTGCCTCCCCAGTCCCCGTAGCCGGCCTCCAGCGCCTCGATGACGGCCTCCTCATTCGGGTAGCTCGTGGGGTCGCCGATCCGGTCCCAGTTGAGCGCCATGATCCCGGCCGTTCGAAACTCCTCCCATTTCCCGGCACCCTCACCCGGGACATAGAGCCAATAGCCGCGTTCCTGTTCCTCGGCTGTCTGAACATCCTCGTCCGACGCCGTCATCGGCTCGCTCATGGTTCCTCCTCATTGCCCGTACCCGCGGCTTTGCGAGAACGTCCAGGGAGCATAGTAGTGCCGGCTCATCCCATCGGTACCAGCCGGGTACGCGCGCCTCCGGGCCTGGACATCCGACGCCGTCGGGGACATTCCACGCGGCCGGGGGCATGTCGTTCCGGCCGGGCGCATTCGACGCCGTCGGGGACCGGAATCCTGTCCCCCTACGCGCAGGGCGTCCCCGGCCGGAAGAGAATGCACCCCCACGCGCCAAATGTCCCCGATGGTGAGCCGCAGACTCTTGTCGATCCTGAGAACACACCCCACCTGATACCAGTCTGGTACCACCTGCTACTGTGGACGTATGGCGATGACATTGCGTTTGAGCAAAGAGGATGAGCGGCTGCTCGCGCTCCTTGCGGAGGAGGACGGAGTCAGCCGCCAGGAGGCGACGATCCGGGCGATCCACGAGGCGGCCGCGCGCCGCGGACATGAGCAGCGAGTCGCGGACGCCTCCGCCCGCATCCGCAGCCGATACGCCGAGGTCCTGGAACGCCTCGGCCGCTGATCGGGCGCAGAAATGGTTGAGTACCTGACGCTCGAGGACGCGTTGTCACTCATTGGGGACCTCGCTGTGGGACCGGTCCGGGATCTCGGCCTGCTCGACGCGGCGTTGCACCGACCTGCAACCATGCTCTGGGGACGCGACGCTTACGCCACGATCGATGAGAAGGCGGCGGCTCTGCTCGATTCCCTGGTCCGCAATCATCCGCTGGTGGATGGCAACAAGCGCCTGGGGTGGTTGGCCACGCTGGTCTTCCTGGACGTCAACGACCACTGGGTCGAGGCGCCCGACGACGACGCCTACCGGCTGGTGATGGACGTCGCCGCTGGGGAGCTCTCACTCAAGGAGATCGCTGAGGCCCTATCGCGATGGCACGGCCACGGCTCGGAATAGAGCAGCACTGTGGGGCAAGGCGTCGATCTCTCGGCTTGGAGACGCGCCCCTCCGGGCCTGGACATCCGACGCCGTCGGGGACATTCCACGCGGCCGGAGGCATGTCGTTCCGGCTGGGGGCATTCGACGCCGTCGGGGACCGGATTCCTGTCCCCCTACGCGCAGGGTGTCCCCGGCCAGGAGAGAATGCACCCCCACGCGCAGAATGTCCCCGTCGAGATCGGCCGCCCAGGCCTAGTGTCGGTACCGTGCCGACCAGTGCCAAGCCAGCACCGGTCCAGCGCCGAGCAGTGCCAGGCCGGCACCAAGCCAGGTCCTTACCCAACGCCCGGCCCAGCACCGGACCAGCGTCCATCCAGCGCTCAGGCCGAGGCTCGCAGCACCACGATGCGCTCGGCGAGCTTGTCCACCAGCGGCAGCCGCATCAGAGGCGCGAGCAGGGGGTGATAGCGCGCGATGGTTTGGGTGAAGGGGACGTCGTGGAGCAGTGTGTAACCGGGGGCCACCGTCCGGCGGAACTCCGAGGCGCTGGAGCAGCCGTAGGTGTAGCGCGCCCCCGCGTCCTCTACTGAGCGCTCCCGGCCGTACTTCTGGAACAGTCGGGGCATGACCTCGATGAGGACGGTCGCGCCGGGCAGGCGCGCGGCGATGATGTCCAGGAGCGTGCACACCTCCTCCTGCTCTAGATACATGCTCAGCCCCTCGATGATGACGAGCACGTCGCGGCTCACGTCCCCCAGCTGGTCGGGCCAGGCGGGGTCGAGGGCGGAGGCCGCGATCGTGCGGTGACGCTCACCGTCCCCGAGCAGCCGACGTCGCAGCGCGATGACGTCGGGCAGGTCGAGGTCGTACCAGGTGACGTGCCCGTCGTCGAGGCGCTGGAAGCGGGTGTCGAGCCCGCAGGCGATGTTGACCACCGTGCAGCCGGGGTGGGTGTGCAGGTACCCGGCTACGAGCGGGTCGAGTGTGAGGGTGCGCAGCACGACGCCGTCGGCCATGAGCCGGTCCTGGGCGGCCAAGGTGAAGTCGTAGTCGAGCCGAGAGACGAGCTCGACGGCGGCGGGGTCCGTGAAGCGCGGGCGGTCGGAGAGCGTGTGCTCCGCCCTGGCGTGGAGGGTCAGCAGCATCGTCTTGCTGACACTGGTCAGGTCCGCGGTCCCGTGTGCGCTCATGCGGTCAATTCTGCGGTGCCGGCGATTCGGGCACCAGTGCCGTCAGAAAACGGAATACGTCTCCGAGCCCCACGCCCAGCCGCGCGGCTCAGTCCTCCTCCAGGACACCGTTCCAGGCCAGGAAGTCGGTGGTACGGCGCATGGCCTCCTCCCAGCTGGCGTCGCCGAAGCCGTGGGCGGCGCCGGGGATGGTGACGAGCTCGGCATCGGGCGTGGCGCTCACAGCGGCCCGGGAGACCTCGATGGGCACGGAACGGTCCTGGTCCCCGTGGACGATGAGGACGGGGCGGCGGTAGGTGGCCAGCTCGGCCCCGACCTCCAGGTTCCAGCCGTCGACGGCGTAGGTGCGCCCCAGGCGGGTGCCCGCCCAGTCGAACTCCTCGGGCACTGCCGCCAGGGTGCGGAAGGCGGCGCGCAGGTTCTCCCCCAGTTTCAGTGCCGGGTACCACAGGGCCAAAGCCGTGATCCGTTGCGAGTGGCGGGCGGCCGCGAGCGCCGCGACCGCTCCGCCCAGGCTCAGCCCGAACAGGGCGACCCGGGAGGCGTCGACCTCCGGCCAGGCGCACGTGGCGGTAAGGACGGCTTCGAGGTCGGCCAGCTCGGTGAGGGCCGACATCGCGGTGGTCTCGCCCTGGCTGGCGCTGCCGCCGCCCCCGCGGAAGTCGAAGCAGACGGCCACGGCTCCGGCGGCGGCGAAGCGGCGTGCCATGGGTGCGACGCGGGTGTGGGAGCCCTCCATGCCGTGGCAGCAGATGACCAGGGGTGCGGGGGCCGACGACGCCGAGCGCGGGACGTAGGCCAGTCCTCCGATCCTCTGCCCCTGGGCGGTGAAGGTGACCTGCCGTGAGAGGTAGGGCTGAGTCGTCGTCACGTGCTCTCCTTGCTGTACGGGACCGGCAACGGGAGTCCGGCCCGGCGGCCATCGTAGACGGGCCGCCGGGCCTGGCTGCCGAATCGGGCTGCCCGGCCTCAGGAGTCGAGGTGGTCCAGCAGCGTGGGGATGAACTCCCGGTAGTACTGGAAGACCCCACCGTGGCCCGCCCCGGGGTAGATGACCAGGGTGCTGCCGGGGATCCGCCGGTGCATGTCCTGGGACAACGGGGTGGGGACCATACGATCGTGATCCCCGTTGGCGATCAGCGTGGGGGCCATGATCCTGGACAGATCCTGCGGCTGCTGGCGTCCCCATGCCTTGATGGCGGCAATCTGAGTACGGAATGCCTTCAAGGTGATCGGGGAGTCTCGCTCCATGACTCGTTCATGAATCCGGGCGAGGTAGTCGCGCGCTGCGGCCTTGCCGTCGGGTGTGCGCGGGAAGAAGAGGAACTCCTTGGCGTCGGTGCGGGCGAGCGCTCCGCGCAGCATGTCGAGGTAGACGTAGGCGGCTCCGGTTGGCCGGTCGATCCCCTTGCCCCCTGCAGGACCGGTTCCGGCCAGGACGAGCCGTCGGACCAGGCTCGGAGCGTCGAGAGTGACCTGCTGGGCGACGAACCCTCCCAGCGAGAAGCCCATGAGGTCGATCCGGGTCAGACCGAGCTCAGAGATGAAGGCCCGTGCGGCACTGGCCATGCCTTTGATGGTTCGTGGGACGTTCCCGGTGGAGGAGCCGACGCCCGGCAGGTCGACCGCAATGACGCGGCGGCCCTCGGCGAGCGCCTCAACGACGCGGGGGTCCCACTCGTCGAGGGTGGCCCCGAGGTGGGCGAGCAGGACAACGGGCGGCCTTCCGGAGTCGACCCCGAGGTCCCGGTAGGCGAAGGACTCTCCTCTCACCCGCAGGTGCCGGGTGGGAGCGGAGGTCCACCTGGTGATGGGCCCGGCGATCATGGTGGTGCCGTCTGTCTCAGGCATGAGCGGTGACCTCCTGCTCGCTGGTGGCCACGAGGACCTTGCCGCGGGTCCCGCCGGCCAGCAGCTGGTCGAGCGCGGCGAGGGTCTGCTCGAAGGGCAGAATCCGGTCGACGACGGGCTGGATGACGCCGTCGTCCACGAGACCGGCGATGGTGCGCAAGGCCTCTCCGTCGGGTTCGATGAACAGGAACCGGTAGCGCACGCCGAGTTTGCGGGCCTGGCGGCGCACCTTGAGGCTGAGGACGGACAGAGCGGCCTTGACCACCGGACCGGCGCCGGCCTGGTCGGCCAGTGACGGGTCGGGGGTGCCGGCGATGCCCACCACGATCCCACCGGGACGCAGGACCTGGAAGGATCGTGAGGTGATCTCGCCGCCCTGGGTGTCGACGACGATGTCCACAGGGGTCTCGGCCAGGCGCTGGACGAAGTCCTCACTGCGGTAGTCGATGACGATGTCCGCACCGAGCTGCCGGACCGTCTCGGCGCTGGAGGCCGAGGCCGTGGTGGCGATAGTGGCCCCCAGGTGCTTGGCGAGCTGGATGACGGCCGACCCCACTCCGCCGGCGCCACCGTGCACCAGGACCGTCTGGCCCGGCTGGAGGCGGCCGATCGTCACCAGAGACTGCCACGCGGTCAGAGCGACAACCGGCAAAGCAGCCGCTTGAGCCAATGAGATGCTCCGGGGCGCAGGGGCGAGGGCGTCGGCACCGACCACGACGAACTCGGCCCAGGTCCCCATGGCCACCACGCCGGTGTAGCCGTAGACCTGATCGCCAACGGCGAGTTCTGTGACCTGAGAGCCGACGGCGATCACCTCGCCGCTCAGCTCTCCTCCCATCACCTTGGGCAGGTCGAGCCGGAAGACGGCCTTGAACTCACCGGTACGGGTGCGCTCATCGGCGTGATTGACGCCGGAGGCGACCATCCGCACCAGGACCTGGCGCGGGCCGGGATCGGGAACGGGCATGTCGACGGCGCTCAGAGGGTGGCCGTACTTCTTCAGGACGAAGGCCTTCACGTGGTGTCCTTCCTGTGCCGCAGCACCAGACATCTAGTTGCATTGTGTTACCACTCGAAGTAGACGGTATGCTATCCGGTAACAGAATGCAACTACCTCGGAAGGAGGGCGCGATGATCCCCCGGCCCCGCTCCGCCTGCCCGATCAACCGCAGCCTCGAGATGCTCGGCGACAGGTGGAGTCTGCTGATCCTGCGAGACATCGTCCTGCATGACCGGCGCTCCTTCCGCGAGCTGCTCACCGGCAGCGAGGAGGGCATCAGCGCCCCCGTGCTGTCCCGCAGACTGGCCGACCTGGTGGAGGCGGGTTTCCTCACCAAGAATGAGGTCGCCCGCGGCAAGCAGGGGAGGTACTCGCTGACCGAGCAGGGCCTGGCAACAGTGCCGCTGCTGATCGAGCTCGGCAGACTCGGTGCACGCATCGACCCGTCGACCGCCCACAACGCCCCCAAACTCAGCACGGATCCCGACGACCTCACCAGGCGCATCGCCGCTCTCCGCGAGGCTCACGCCGAAGCATGACGCCCCCCGACTAGGCGCGGAGCGCCGAGCAACTCTGTGGGAGCGCCTCGGATTAAGAGACGCTCCCACAGAGAATCAGGACGACAGGCACCTCAGATGGCGCTGTAGCCGCCGTCGACGAGGATGGGCGAGCCGACGACGTAGCCGGAGGCCTTGGAGGCCAGGAACAGGATGGCGGCGTCGAGCTCGCCCTCCTTACCGAAGCGGTCCAGGGGGATCATGGCGCGGAAGGCCGATCCGGTGTCCTCGGCATCCAGGACGTCGGTGGTCAGCTCGGAGTAGAAGTAGCCGGGACACAGGGCGTTGACGGTGATGCCGTACTTGGCCCACTCGGCGGCCAGGGCGCGGGTAAGGTTCACGGCGCCACCCTTGGCGGCGTGATAGGCGGCCATGCCGGCGACGTTGGATCCGACCATGCCGTACATGGAGGCGACGTTGATGATGCGTCCGTAGCCGGCCGGGATCATGGCTTTCTTCGCAGCGGCGCGCGAGACGCGGAAGATGCCGTACAGGTCGATGTCAACCTCGGTGTCGAACTGCTCGTCGGTCAGGTCCTCGGCAGGGCCGAAGCTGCCGGTTCCGGCGTTGTTGACCACGATGTCGAGGCGACCGAAGGTCTCCAGGGCGGCATCGACGGCGCTCTCCACGCTGTCGGTATCGCGCACATCGCAGTGCAGGGCGAGGGTCTTGACCCCGAACTCCTCGGCGATCTCCTTGGCGACGGCCTCGACGCGCTCAACGCGGCTGCGCCACGGCGACGATGTTGGCGCCGGCACTGGCCAGAGCCTTGGCCATCTGGATGCCGATACCGGAGGAGCAGCCGGTCACGAGGGCCGCCTGGCCGGTCAGGTCGAAGTAGTTGCGGCCCATGATCATCTCTCTTCCTTGAGTCGTCCCTCGGCCCACCGGCCGAGCAGAACTGGTGTGAGGGTTGGGCACCCTGACGATCAAGAACATATATGGAAGAGAGAAGTTAGTACATATGATAAATCAGTGGTTGACCCGAGGAAGGTGACGCCAAGTCGAGAAAGCGCCCGCCCATCGCAGTGGGTCATCTCCGCAACGAGCGGCATCGAAGCGCTCAGCGTCTCTCAGCGGTAGGCCTCTGCGGAGGCGCTCTCGTCGTAGCGGGCCACGAGAACCAGGCCGGACAGGGCGTAAGGGCCACCGATGTAGGGCATGACCTGAACCAGGGCGGCGGCCACCTTCTGGCGGGAGGAGCCGGCCCTGATCGCGCCGGCCACGTGCGGGCGCAGCTGGGTGGTGGCGCCGATGGCGGCGATGGCCACGAGGCTGATGAGTTCGCGCTGGGCGACGTCGAGCCCGCCGCGGGTGGCGAAGTCGCCGAAGGCGGAGGAGGTCAGCAGGTGGGGCACGAACTCGTCGAAGGGCTCGGGCAGGGCGGAGAAGACCTCCTTGACCTCGTTGCCGTACAGCGGGGCCTGGATGGCGGCGCCGGCCTGCTCGCGGGCACTGGGGTCGGTGGCGTCGACGGTGCCGGCGTTCTCCAGGGGCAGGGAGATGCCGTTGGCCTCAAAGACCCCGTTGGCGATGTCGATGGCGTTGAGGGTCTTGGGGAAGCCGATGTAGGGGGCGCACTGGTAGATGGTCTCGCGCAGCTGGAGCGGGCTGGCGCCTATGTTGAGGGCGGCGCCCACATGCGCCCGCAGCTGCGGGAGGGTCTGCATGGCGGTCAGGACGGTGATGGTGAGCATCTCTCGCTCGACGTCGGTGAGGACTCCCGTGGAGAAGGCCTCGTCGAAGATTCCGTTCTGGAGGATGTCGAACAGCTCGGGGTCCGTGGGGTGGGGTTGGGGCTCCACCCCGAACAGCCTGGTGAAGGTCTCACGTGCCTGCGGTGTCAGCGCCATGGAGGGCTCCTTATGAAGTGCGAGCGGCTCAACCCGAGCATGTCACGTCCCTCCTCCGAGCGATAGGTTCTTCGACGCCCCTGCCTCGGCTTTCCGTGCGACGTGCGCGCGCACGTCGGCTGCCCTGGTTCACCCCTGCTCCTCACCGGAGCTACGGCCGGCCTCGGCATCCGCGAGCAGTCGGCGTTCGGAGCCTGCGAGTCTCCGGGCCGTGCGGATGACGCGGGCGGCCTGTTTCTCGAGCTCGTCGCGAGTCAGGCTCACGGCTCCGCCTTCCGGCTTGGTCCATCCACCCGGTCCACGGCCTGCGCTCCCTCGTTCAAGGGCTGCCAGGAGGTCCTCCCGGTCCGTCTCACCTCCGGGCATGAAGAGCTCGTTGCCGGCCTTGACGGTGGCGGCCGCGGTGGCACGCGGGTGCTTCATGTCGCTGCGGGTCATGCCGTCGACGACCCAATCGGTCATGACCAGGCCGTCGAAGCCCCACTCCCGGCGCAGGATCACCTCGAGCAGCTGGGCCGACTCGGAGGTGTGGACGCCGTTGATGAGGTTGTAGGAGGTCATGACGGCGGCGGGCCGGGCCTGGCGCACGCAGATCTCGAAGGCCCGCAGGTAGAGGTCGCGCAGGGCTCGGGGGCTGACCAGGCTGTTGGAGTTGAGGCGGTTGGTCTCCTGGTTGTTGCAGGCCAAGTGCTTCATGGTCACGCCCCGCCCCGGGTGGGACTGGACGCCGCGGGTGATGGCGGCGGCGATGCGTCCGGCCAGCAGCGGGTCCTCGGAGAGGTACTCGAAGTTGCGTCCGCACAGGACGGAGCGGTGCAGGTTGAAGGCGGGGGCGAGCCAGAGGTGGATGCCGAAGCGCTCCATCTCGGTTCCGACGACGTCGCCGAGGCGCTCGACGAGTGCCGGGCTCCAGGACTGGGCGAGCGCGGTGCCGATGGGGATGGCGGTGGTGTACTGCTCGCGGATCTCGGTGGGTTCACGGGGCTCGGGATCGTCGGCGATGCCGAGGGCCTCGCGTCCGGCGTCGTCCATGAGCTCGAGGAAGGTGGCGGGCAGGCTGGAGTCGCCCAGGGAGAAGGGGCCCTCGGCGTCGACACCGTAGGTGGGGGCCAGGCGCAGGCCGGCGGGGCCGTCGGCCATGATGATGCTGGGCAGTCCGGGGATCCGGGTGGTGGTCTGGCCCGCCGCACCGATGACGGTGGTGGAGGCGGCCCCGATGACGGAGCGGGACTCCTCGCCGCTGCGGTAGTCCCCCAGGACGGTATGGATGAGCTCGTCGTCGCAGAGCCCCCGGGCCTGGGTGAGGGCCTGGCTGAAGCCCTCCGGCGCGGCCTGCTCATCGGGCTCGGCGACGTCCGACCGGCGCAGGTGGGCCGGGTCGACGTCGAGCACCGGCAGGCCGGTCGGGATGTCGAGGATCGCCGGGGCATCGGGCTTCCAGTCCGTGAAGCCGGGTTGCCCCAGGTCGCCGGTCAGGCATCGGACGATTGCGTCCTGGGCGAGCTCGACGACGGCGACAGGGCTCAGGTGCCGGCTGGAGGTTCCCGCCCGCAGCAGGTAGCGGCCGGCCTCCAGGATCGTGGCGCGGGCGGCCTCGTCGTAGGAGGCCAGGTCGGTCAGGTCGAGGCCGATAGTGACCTGTGCCGTGGCGCCGGGGGCGATTTCGTCGGTCTTGGTGAAGCCTGCGAGTACCTGGAGCGGCTGGTCGAGGCGTCCGGCCGGGACTCCGGCGTAGACCTGGACGATCTCCTTGCCCGGGTAATCGCCGGTGTTGGTGACGTCGACGTCGATGCTCACGCGGGCGCCGTCAAGGCTCACCTGGCGGGTCTGGATGTCGAAGGTCGTATAGCCCAGCCCGAATCCGAAGGGGAAGAGGGGTTCCTTGCCGACCGAGTCGTAGAAGCGGTAGCCGACGTAGACTCCCTCGCGGTAGTGGGTGTCATCCGGGTCACCGAAGTCACCGATCTGGTCATCCTCGTCCCAGGCGCTCCAGGTGGTGGCGAGCTTGCCGGAGGGGTAGGTCAACCCCAGGAGAACGTCGGCGAAGGCGTCGCCGATGCAGGCGCCGAGCTGGGAGAGCAGGAGGATGTTGGCAACGTCATCGAGTGGACTGAGGTCGACGACGCCGCCCACGTTGAGTACGAGGAGGAAGCGCTCGAAGCGCTCGTTCAGGGAGCGGATATCGCGAATCTCGGAGGCGGTGAGCCTGAGGTCACCGGCCTCGGGGCTGCGGTCACTGCCCTCCCCGGAGGTTCGGGACAGGACGTAGACGGCCGCCTCCGGGGCGGCGTCGGTCTGGACGTCGAGTGGGATCGTGTACTCCGGCTCAGGCATGACCGAACCCATTCCGACCATGATGGCGGGGACGCGTCGCTCAGCCGCCTCGGCCCTGATGCCGGCGATGAAGTCCTCATGGGCCTGGTCGCGGACACGGTCGTAGGCCTCCAACCAGGGCCGGGTGACGATGGTGAAGCCGGCCACTTCCAGACCCTCCTCGATACTGGTGACATGGCGGGAGTTGACGTCACCGCTGCCTGTTCCACCTTTGATGGTGCCGCGGGCGCCGGAGCCGAACAGGGCGATCTCGCCCGGCTCAGTCAGGGGAAGGGCGCCGTCGGAGCGCAGCAGCACCATGCACTCGGGGGCCAGGGCACGGACGGCGTTGAGGTGATCGATCTCGTAGGCTTCCATATCGCGATCTCCTCTTGTCATGCCGACGGTGACGCCGCATGCAGGCCTCCGCATTGAGCGAAAGGGCTCGGTCTGCCCCATCATCACGGGGTTCTGATGCCTACGATAGATGAGGCGGGCACCGGATCCGGAGATGTCTTCGGACAGTGTTCTGTGTCCTGCGGAGCGGAGGAATCATGAGGATGTTCAGGGCGGTCAGCAGGAGCAGGATCGCCGTCGGCATGGCCAGCGTCGGCCTGACGGTGGGCGCCTTTAGCCTCTACTCCCGCAAGCGCTACAGGCGCTCGGCCGCAGCGAGCCTGGCGGAGTACAGCACCCGACCGGTCAAGATGGCGCACGCCCGCATGTCGATCACCAACCGGATCGCCCGCCTGGCCAGCCGCCCCGAACCTGCCCGCACCGTCGTCTTCCCGGCCTGGGGGCGCTTCTTCTACGACCTGGAGCGGCGCGAAAACTCGGGCATGCCCGTCTACTACGTCCGCCCGCATACGCCGTCGAACACGATCGTCATCTACCTCCACGGCGGCGGATACATCTCGACGGCGGTCTCGGCTCATGCCTGGCTGGTCGACCACCTCGCCCGCAGGACGGGGGCCGGTTTCATCATGCCGCTCTATCCGTTGGCACCCCATCACACCTGGCAGGAGGCGCACCGGCTGGTGCTGGACCTCTATCGGCGCACGGTTGCGGAGAACCCGGGTAAGCGGATCGTCCTCATGGGTGATAGCTCGGGCGGGGGCCTGGCGGCGGTCATCGCCCTGTCCCTGGCCGAGGCCGGCGACGCCCAACCTGACGAGCTCGTCCTCATCTCGCCCTGGGTCGACATCACCAACACCAACCCGGAGATCGCCGACTACGTTGAGGCCGACCCACTCATGGTGCCCGAGCCCCTCGCCGAGATCGGGCGGTGCTGGGCGGGCAACACCCCGCCAACCGACTGGCACCTTTCCCCCATCTACGGCGACCTGTCGGGCTTGAAGAAGGTGACAACCTTCGTGGGGACCCGGGAGATCTTCCTGCCGGACAATGCGCTCTTCCACGCCAAGCTCCTGGAGGCCGGGGTCGACTCGACGCTGCACGTCGGCGAGGGCCTCAACCACGTCTACCCGATGTTCCCCACTCCTGAGGGGCATCGGGCGCGGCGCGACCTCGTTCGCCTGGTCACCGGGGAGCTCGCCTAGCCACGTTCGATGACCGCCACTGGCCGTCAAGTGTGGAGGCAATCGTCGTCACATGACAGTGCGAGGATCAGGGACTCAAAGCCTTCAGGGGGAAGGTCACAGCGCCATCGGGAAGCATCATCGTGGGACCGTCCGCAGTAACAACAGCCCTGAACTGTGGGAGAGGTGTCCGCGTCGTGTCGATATCTCCGACGAACGCCGCCAGCGAGGACTGAGCCGCAGGAATCTGCCTCTGTCCCAGCTTGACCTCGAAGGCGGCCCACCGTCCGTCATCGAGCTCGACAATAACGTCCGCTTCTCTGCCCGACTTGTCCCGGAAATGATAGATGTGACCGCCCAGTACCTCAGCGAAGACCCTCAGGTGCTGCACGACCAGCGACTCGAACCAGAACCCGGCCGTCTCCAGGTCCTGCATCAACCGCCCCGGCGAGGTCGCGGTCACTGCCGCAGCCAGCGCGGGATCAACGAAGTGCAGTTTCGACGACGTCCGCACCGCATAGCGAGACCTCAAATGAGGAGCCCAGGCCGGCTGCTCCTCGACGACGAACAGGCGCTTGAGGGCGTTCACGTAAGCGATCGCCGTCTCTCCGGACAACGATTGTCCGGAGACATCCTTCGCGATGGTGGCGAAAGAGGCTTCCGTCGAAATATGCCGGGCGAGAGACCGTATGAGGGCACGCATCCTCAAGGGGTCCCGGCGCGGCTCACCATCGAGACGGCCGATGTCGATACTGATGATGTCATCGATATAGTCCCGCAGATGACGTTGTGCCTGAGAAGTCGTCAGATCACGATCCCCGGGCCACCCTCCGTGGACCAGCTCGTCAAGGACCTCGGCCACGCTCGTTCCCGAGACCAGCACAGGTTCGGGAGCCTGACCATCGAACAGTCCCGCAAGTGAGACGCTTCCATCGCCGAGACCACGCTCAAACAGGGTCATCGGACGCATGCGGATTCGCGATACCCGATGTGCGCCTGAGTGGCGGGCAGCATCCTCAACCGGGACGGAGGATCCGGTCAGGAGGAACTGCCCCGGACGCTGACGTGAGTCGATCTCTCGACGCACCAGATTCCACAGGGAGGGCTCGATCTGCCACTCGTCAATAAGACGCGGGGCCTCCCCGGCCAGAATCAGGGACGGGTCGACCTCCAGGGCCGCGCGCAGCTGCGGCAGCCCTGAGTCGAGGGCCACCTCGGAGGAGGCGTGCCGGCGGCCGGTCATGGTCTTGCCACAGGCCCGCACTCCCTCGAGGAGGACGCCTCCCGAGTAGCCGAGCGAGTCCTGGACGACGTGGTCGACAACCCGCGGCAGATAGCCGTTCTGACCCACCAGTTCTTCAGCCTCTCTTGCAGGATCCGGCCTCGATCCGGATGTTGGCGCCATTCTAATCCCCCATATGGCGTCTATCCAGCCCGGCATGTGGCGCCGTTTCGGTCCGACATGTGGCGTTTATAGATCATATGGACGGTTCCTGAGTCCCGGTGGGACGCATACCGCCGACGGCGCATTCGCTACCGTATGGCCGTGGTGGCCGCTGTCGATCGCTGCCAGTCACTGCCGGCTCACCCAGTCGAAGAGATTCTCGGCCTCCCGGCGGCCACCGGTGCGGGCCAGCAGGTAGAAGGTCGCGTGCGCGGCCGTGTCCCGAATGGGCACGATGACCCGGTCGGGCACCGAGGCCGCGAAGGAGGGGGCGTCGGTGATGAAGTGGGGTAGCGGTGAACTGCCGATCAGCCCCTCGAAGACGCCGGGGTCCTCCTGGACGATGAACTCGGAGTGAGGAAGGTTCTGGTCGCACACCTTGCGCCAGAAGCCGATGTCCTTCAGGAGCAGGAAGGTCTCGCCGTCGAGCTCGGCCATGCTCACGCTGCCCCTGGCCGCCAGCGCGTGCTCGGAGGGGAGGACCACGGCGAGGTTCTCCACCATAAGCCGGGTCGAGCACACCATCGGCAGCGCCACGGGGCGCAGGCCGATGCCCAGGTCGAAGTCGCCGTCGACCACCCCGGCCTCCACCTCGGCCTGGGCAAGCATCTGGGAGGTGAGGACCATCCCGGGGAACCGCTCGGTCATGAGGGCGGTCAGGCGCCACAACGGTGCCGGCGCGACGGTCCCCACCCGCAGAGCGCGGGTGCGACGGGCGACGTCGGCCAGTGCGTCGCGCATCGCCCGCTCGGCCCTGAGGATCTGGCCGGCGTGCTCCAGAGCCACGCTGCCGGCGTCGTTGAGGACAAGACGGCGTCCCACCCGATCGAAGAGCGGCTGGCCAAGCTCGCTCTCCAGACGCCCGAGCGAACGCGACAGAGCCGGCTGGGAGAGGTGCAGCACCCGGGCCGCCGCGCTCATAGTGCCCTCGCGCTCGATCGCCTCGAGTTGCCTCAGCTGCTCCAGTTCCATGCGCACCCTCCACATCCTTGATGCATCTGGCACATCAATAGTTCCGATACTTGCATTTTACAGGAAGGGGATTACCGGGAAGACTGATGCATGAAACAACGAGATCGAAACGATCCACTGAACCAGGAGGAAGCCCCATGCTTTACCAGACCCTCAACAACGACGTCGAGATGCCGATGCTCGGATACGGCGTTTTCCAGACCCCGCCGGATGAGACCGAGCGCTGTGTGAGCGAGGCGCTCGAGGTCGGCTACCGCCTCATCGACACCGCCCAAGCCTACGGCAACGAGGAGGGCGTGGGTGCCGCCGTGCGCGCCAGCAGCGTACCGCGGGAGGACGTCTTCATCACCTCCAAGATCTGGGTCTCCAACATGACCTACGAGCGGGCCACCGCCTCCATCGAGGAGTCGCTGCGCAAGCTGGACACCGACTACATCGACCTCATGCTCCTGCACCAGGCGATGGGCGACTACCCCGGCGCCTACCGCGCCATGGAGGACGCCTACAAGGCCGGCAAGCTGCGTGCCATCGGGGTGTCCAACTTCTACCCCGAGCGACTCGTCGACGTGGCCCTGCTCGCCGAGGTGCCGCCGGCGGTCAACCAGGTCGAGACGCACCCCTTCCGCCAGCAGGACGAGGCCCACGAGGTCATGGCCGAGCTCGGCGTCGTCCACGAGGCCTGGGCGCCCTTCGCCGAGGGGCAGAACAACATCTTCGCCAACCCGGTCCTGACCGAGATCGGTGAGAAGTACGGCAAGAAGCCTGGACAGGTGATTCTGCGGGCACTCATGCAGAAGGACGTCGTCGTCATCCCCAAGTCCGTGCGCCGCGAGCGCATGGAGGAAAACTTCGACGTCTTCGACTTCGAGCTGAGCGAGGAGGACATGGCTGCCTTCGCGGCGCTCGATGACGGCAGCCTGCCGCGCATCTTCGACCACTACGACCCCAAGACCGTGACGTGGCTGCTGCGCGACTACGTCAAGAACAACCAGCTCGCCGGCGGGACGCTGTACTGAACGCGCCCAGCCGCTCAGACCTTCCCAGCCGGATGACTATCACGAACTGTCTTCCCGACCACCCGATCCACCAGGTTCAACACAACTCACAAAAGGAGCATCATATGACTGCTCCCCGCACGATTCTCGTCATCGGCGCCACCGGCCAAGTGGGCCACGTCGTCGTCGAGGAGGCCCTGGCTCGCAGCCTGAGAGTCAGGGCCCAGTCCCGCAACGCCGCGAGAGCGACCACCTTGCTCCCCGCAGATGCGGAAGTCGTCGAGGCCTCCCCCACCGATGCCGCCTCACTGGCCGGCATCATTGACGGCGTCGACATCGTCATCCTCACCCACGGCGGGGACTCCGACCTTGAAAACCACTACTACGCCGTCTTGCCCGCGCTGCTGGATGCGCTCGCCGGTCGCCCGGAGGTCCACATCAGCCTGATGACATCCATGCGCATCTCCCACCCATCAGGCGAGTCATGGGACTGGAAGCGCCGCGCCGAACGGCTGGTACGAGCCTCCGGCCACCCCTACACAATCGTCCGCCCCGGCTGGTTCGACTACCAGGGGGCGGAGGACGCCCAGATCGACCTGCGCCAGGGCGACCTCGTCGAGAGACAGCCGGGCGTGGACCGCCACCACGTCGCCCAGGTCCTCATCGAGGGCGCACTCAACACCTCGGGCGAGCATCGCACCGTCGAGGTCTTCTCCCGGCCAGGCGCACCAGTCACCGACTTCGAGACGCTATTCGCCGCCACGAAGCCGGACACGGTCGCCGACCGCGGCGTCCTCGACCAGGACCTCGTGCCACCCGGCGATGAGCCCACCCGGGTGCAGACCGATCTCGCCCGCTTCAGGGCCTAACTGAAGATCATCGCCCAGATCACCCATGCCCACCGCGAACCAGAGAGAATAACTGGTTCTTTAACCACTGAGTGACGAACTGTCACTCGGCTCTTCTCACCACCCCCAGTGAAGGAAATGGAGAACATCATGGACACACAGAAAGTCGTCTTCACCAACAAGGATCTGGGTCTGCGCCTGGCGGGGCTGCTCCGCCTGCCCACCGACTTCAACCTCAGCAAGGACTATCCGGCCGTCGTCGTCACTGGCCCCATGCTCTCCGTGAAGGAGCAGGCTCAGAGCGTCTATGCCGAGCGCCTGACCGAACTCGGCTACGTGACCCTTGTCTTCGATGGTTCCTACTTCGGTGAGAGTGAGGGCACGCCGCGCCAACAGGAACTGCCCGACGTCAAGGAGAGCGATATCGAGGGCGCCGTCGACTTCCTTCAGTCCCTGCCTTTCATCGACTCCGGCCGCATTGGCGGCCTGGGCATCTGCGGCTCCGGCTCGTATATGTCCGTCGCGGGTGTCAAGGAGCCGCGTCTGAAGGCGATCACCGCCATCGTCCCTGCGATCTCCGATATCTCCACCTCCGCCATGGCCGGGTTCTTCATGCCCGAGGACAAGGTCAGAGCCGCCAAAATGGCCTACGAACAGGGCGAGGGAGACATCGCGCATCTCAACTTCATGCCACGCGCCTTCGATGAAGGAGCGGCGTACTACTACTCCGCACGCGGTACGCACCCGCGCTGGAGCAACGACGTCGTCGCCTGGAGCCAGCTCGACCTCGTCTCCTACAACGTTCCCGACCTTATGAAGGACATGACCAAGCCCTACCTCGTCATCACTGCGGAGAACGCCTGGAGCCGCGAGGCATCCACTGAGGTCTTCGAGGCCGTACCGGGCCAGAACAAGCAGATGCATGTCATTGGCGAGGCCGGCCACTTCGACATGTACGACCTGGCCCCTTATGTCTCCAAGGCTTTCGACTTCATCGAGCCCTTCTTCGCCGAGAACCTGTGACCATCGCGTAGTCCAGAGCCGAACCAGGCTCATCCCGCCTGCGCGGAGCGGTAGTACATGACTGCGACCTGGGTGCGGTTGCGCAGGCCGAGCTTGGCCAGGATCGCGCTGATGTGGTTGCGCACCGTGCCCTCGCTCATGAACAGCCGTGCCGCGGCCTCGGCGTTGTCCAGTCCCTCGGCCACCGCCTCGACGACCTCGTACTCGCGGTCGGTCAGGGCCGCGAAGGCGGTGCTCCGCAGGTCCTTGTCGGACGTTCCCGGGCCCTCCTCTGCCTGCTCCCGCCCGCCGGCGGGCCCGCTGAGCCTCATGGTGGTGCTGCGTTCGAGCACCTCCCCCTCCAGGACGCAGACCCCGGCCATGACGGAGCGCAACGCCGGGGCGACCTGGGCGACGTCCTGCTTGATGAGGTAGCCGCGCGCCCCCATCTTGAGGGCCCGCACGATGTACTCGTCGTCGGAGAAGGTGGTCAGGAAGACGATGCGCGCTCCTGCGTCCTCGGCCAGGATGCGCTCGGCCGCGCTGAGTCCGTCGCCGCCGGGCATCTGGATGTCCATGAGGAGGATGTCGGGAGCCAGCTCCCGGTAGCGCTCCATGGCCTCGGGGCCTGAGCTGCCCAGGCCGACGACGTCGACGTCGTCCTCGACCGACAGGATCGTGGACAGGGACTGGGCGACGAGCGCGTCGTCGTCGACGATGAGGACTCTCATGATGCTCCTTCTCTCCCCTGTCCGTTCTTGGGGATCGTGGCGAAGACCGTGAACCGGGGTCGCGGGGTGATCCGCACCCGGCCGCCCAGGGCCTCGACCCGCTCAGTCATGGAGCGCAGCCCCAGGCCCGCGCCCCCGTGGCCGTCCACGGCCGGCTCGTCCTCGGCGGGGACGACGCCGTCATTGTCAACGGTCACCTGCCAGAACGCAGGGTAGTCGGTGACGGCCACGCGGGCCGAGCGGGCCCCACCGTGGCGGGCGGCGTTGGTCAGGGCCTCGCGCACGACGGCCACGACGCAGCGCGCCACCGCCGACGGGGGCTCGACGTCAGTGGAGCAGTCGACGCTCACGGAGTCGATGCCGCAGCGCGAGCCCAGCATGTTGAGGGAGGTGGCCAGCTCCTCGCCGTCGTCGGACAGGGCGTGGACGGAGCGGCGCATGGAGTCCAGGGCCTCGTCGAGGCCTCCATCCAGGGTGGTCAGGTCGGCAACGACGCCCGGCTCGTCGCGGTGGACGACCTGGAGGGCCTTGACCTGCAGCAGGAGGCGAGTGAGGAGATGGCCGACGCCGTCGTGGATCTCGCGGGCGATGCGGGTGCGTTCGGCCAGGGCGGCGGCGCGCAGCTCGTAGTCCTGGGCCTGGAGCAGCCGGGCGTTCGTGTCCTGCAGGGTGAGGACCTTCTCGCGCAGGTCATCGCGCACCACGTGCAGGCTCCTTCGCGCCACCTCCTCCTGGACGGTGCGCAGCGCGAGGAGGGCCGCGAGAGCGCAGACCGCCAGAGCGAGGGCCAGCACGGGCATGTCCCGAACCCGCGTGACCATGACGGCCGCGAAGGGGATGCAGACGGCCACCGCCGCCATTCGCTCGAGTCGGGTCCCGAGCGCGCCGAGGCGGGCCAGGGCGTAGACGACCAGCGGAGCCCCGGCCACGGAGTCCGCCGAGAGGGCTCCCACCAGGAGGTAGGCGGCCGGGACGGCGATGCCCCACCGTCGCTGATCGACGGTCATGCTCAGGCCGGCGACGGTCACGGCCGCGATCAGCCAGATCACGGCGGACGTCTTCACCTGCCCCACGAGCAGGACCAGCAGGAGGCAACCGCACAGCAGCACGCCTTTGTCGGCCAGAACCTTCACCCCTCGATTATCGGTCGGTGGCCGGTGCTCGTGGGCCCGGCATGCCGTCATGGGACTCATTCCGGCATCTCATGACAGAAGTCATGGGGCCGGCTGCAGTCATGACAACAGGCACTTCTGAGCGCCACCGCGCCCCGCGACCATGGATGCCATGAGCCGGGGACCACCGGCGGAACGAAGGAAGGAGTCGAGATGGACATCAAGGATGAGGACCACGACGCTGGCCTGGCGGTGGAGGTCGACTCCCTGGTCAAGCGCTATGGGGAGCTGGTCGCGGTTGACGGCCTGTCACTGATGATCCCGCGCGGCCAGGTCCTGGGGCTGCTCGGCCCGAACGGCTCGGGCAAGACGACGACGATCAGCTGCGTCCTTCAGCTGCTCACCTACGACAAGGGCTCGATCCTCGTCTTCGGCGAACCGATGACGCCCACCTCCTATGACCTCAAGCGCCGCATCGGTGTGGTGCCTCAGGAGGTCGCCGTCTTCGATGAGCTCACGGTGGCGGAGAACGTCAATGCCTTCTGCGCCCTCTACGTGCGCGACCGTGCCGAGAGGCGCCGCCTGGTGGCCGAGGCGATCGCCTTCGTCGGCCTGGAGAAGTTCGTGAAGTTCAAGCCCACGAAGCTCTCCGGCGGTCTGCTGCGCCGCCTCAACATCGCCTGCGGCATCGCCCACGGACCCGATCTCATCTTCCTCGATGAGCCCACGGTCGCCGTCGACCCGCAGAGCCGGGGCGCCATTCTCGACGGCATCAAGCGTCTCAACGAGCGCGGCGCCACCGTCATCTACACGAGCCACTACATGGAGGAGGTGGAGCAGCTGTGCGACCGGATCGTCATCATGGACCGCGGCCGGCAGGTGGCCTCCGGCACCTCCGACGAGCTCAAGGCCATGATCGGCACCGGTGAGCGCATCCGGGTGGAGGTCATCGACCCCGCCCCGCTGGGCGAGGAGGCCCTGGAGGGCCTGCGCCGCCTGGAGCATGTGCGCACGGCCGCCTACCAGGACGGTGAGGCACTCATCGAGTGCTCCCCCGGGGCTCACAATCTCACCGATGTCATGAGGGCACTGGCTGCTGCTGGGGCGACCTGCGGCCGGGTGACCTCCGAGCCCCCGACCCTCAACGATGTCTTCCTGGAGATCACCGGGCGGGCCCTGCGCGACGAGGCGGCCTGAGATGTTGACCGTTTTCCTGTACCAAGTACTCAGGCTCCTGCGTGACCGAGTCCTGCTCATGTGGACGCTCGGCTTCCCCATCGTCCTGTCCCTGATCTTCATGGCGATGTTCTCCAACCTGGACAAGGTCTACGAGGCCACCCCCATGAGCTTCGGCGTCGTCCAGGACGAGGCCTACCGGGCGGCTCCGGGGCTGGACGCCTTCGTGGAGCGCATCTCCGCCGACGACGCCGATCCTCACCTCCTCACGAAGGTCACCCACTCCACCGCCTCGGAGGCCGAGACCGCCGCGAAACAGGGAGAGACCAACGGCTATCTGGCAGTCGAGGGCGGTCAGCCCGTGCTGCACGTGACTCAGAAGGGCAACGAGGCCGAGACGACTCGGGTACTGCGAGTGGTCATGGACTCCTACACCCAGAGGCAGGCCGAGTACGAGGCCCTGGTCAAGGCGGGGGCGGCTCCCGACAAGCTGGCCGCGCTTGAGACCGACCAGTCCTTCACCCACTCGATCTCAGTGACGCCCTCCCCCGTCAAGCCGGAGACCCACTACTACTTCGCGCTGCTGGCCTTCGCCTGCGGCATGGGGACGACCGTGGCCTTGGTGGCCGTGAAGGGAATCATGGCCGTCTCACCGGTGGGCGCCAGGCAGACGCTGGCGGGCCTGCCCCGCTGGAAGGTCCTGACGGCCACGCTCGCGGCCTCCTGGGTGTGCGTGTTTGCCTGTCTGCTCATCGCTTTCACCTTCATGGCCTCGGTCGTGGACGTGGACTTCGGGCCCCATGTGCTCCTGTGCCTCGTGGCGATCGGGGTCTGCAGTCTCATGGCGAGCGCAGCGGGAGCCGCCCTGGGGACGCTGGCCCGCCTGGAGATCGGGATGATCTCCGGCTTCACCTCCCTGCTGTCCTTGTTCACCGGCCTGTACGGGCCCGCGTCCCAGTCACTGGCCAGCTCCGTCGAGCAGCACGCCCCACTGCTGGCGCAGGCCAATCCCCTGTGGCAGACGGCCCGCTGCTTCTACGGGCTCCTGTACTACGACTCCCTGGCACCCTTCGCCCACAGCTGCGCAGTCTTGCTGGGCATGACGTGCCTGTTCCTGACCATCGCCCTGATCCGTGCAAGGAGGATGACCCATGAGCACCTTTAAGACGTGTGTGAGAGTTGTGGCCGCTCACCGGCTGTACATCCTCATCTACCTGGTGGTGCTGAGCCTGTTCGGCCTGTTCACCGGGATGGCCAAGTCCGAGGACTACTCCAGCCAGGTTACGACCGCCACGGCGAGTGTGGCCGTCATCGACCGCGATGGCTCCATGATCTCCCGCGGGGTCAAGGACTATGTCGAGTCCGTCGGTGAGGCTCAGCCGCTCGAGGACTCCAGGAGGGCCCTCCAGGACGCCACCGCGCAGAACCGCATCAGCTACATCCTCATCATTCCCGCCGGTTACGGGCAGAGGCTGCAGCAGGCGGCTCGCGAGGGCACCGAGCCGCCCCGTATGGACACGGTCATCGGGTACGAGTCGGCGTCCGGCGCGCTCATGAATGTGCGCACCGACTCCTACGTGGGGCAGGTCAGCGACTACCTGTCGACCACCACGGACGACCCGGCCCGGGCCGTGGCACTGGCCAAGGAGACGATGAACCACTCCGCCCCCGCGAAGCGGGTCACCCCGGACGCCACGCCTCTGTCACACGGCTTCATCACCTACGCCAGGTTCTCCTTCTACCCGCTCATGACCTTCGCGGTCGTCACGATCTCCACGCTGATGGCGGCACTGGGGCGCCGGGCGGTGCGCGCACGCCTCGAGGCCACCCCGGTGAGCGGTACTGTCCGCAGCCTCGGGCTGCTGGGCGCGTGCCTCGTCGTGGGGCTCGCCGGGTGGCTCTGGGTCTTCGGGCTGGGGGTCACGGTCTTCGAGGCCGCCACCGTGACGACATCAGCTCCGCTCCTGGGCGTGGTCGCAGCGGCCCTGGGCAGCTACACGCTCGTGGCGGTCTCGCTCGGATTCCTCATGGGGCAGATCGGTCTGGGTCAGCACGCGGCCAACGCCGTCGCCAACATCGGCGGCATGGCCCTGTCCTTCCTGGGCGGTGCGTGGGTGCCCACCGAGTGGCTGCCCGACGCCCTCGCCCGGGCAGCGAGGCTCACGCCCGGCTACTGGGCGGACCAGGCGATCTCCGGGGCGTACAACGCGACCTCCATGTCCGCCGCCGTCATTCGCCCGTTGCTTGTGGACTGCGGCATCTGCGCCCTGTTCGCCATCGCGGTCTTCTCCGTCGCCGTGGCCGTGGGTCGCGCCCGGGCCCGGTCGACCCTGTAGGACGCAGGCGCATGCGAACCCGTCCGACATGACAATGGGGCCGGCCACCAGGTGGTGGTCGGCCCCATTGTCAGGCCCTGCGGCTTCGCGCCGCTGTCGTCACTTCACGGCGACGAAGACCTTGTCCGCCAGAAGACCGGGGCTCACCGCGAGAACACCGTCCTGGGCGTTGGCCGATGGCACCGCTCGCACAACGTTGCCTGAGACACTGGCCCCCTTGTACAGCACCGTCAGAGAGTCGATAGCATCCGGGGCGGCAGCGATGGAGTCGGCCCCGTCAATGGTGACGCCATCCGCCGTCACGAAGTCGACCAGCACAAAAGCAGGCGTTTCTCCGGCCGGGTCATTGCCGATGTAGGTGGCGGTGTAGTTGATGAGAACGTATTCCTTCCCTTCAGCGGGAGGCTCATTGAACTGGTTGGCCGCGGCCACCGCATCATTAGCGTTGAAGGTGACCGAGTTGATCACCACTTTCCAGTCCTTGCTGGAGATCTCGGTACGGAGCGGGTAGGGGTTCTCCCGACTCTTTCCCTGCGCGGAGTCCGCAGCAGCCGATCCTCCTGAGTTCGACATTGCCCCATCGGGAGCCGGCGCCGCAGAGACAGCGCTCGTGGAGGACATGGCCTCATCGACAGCATTGCCTACAACCACCAGGAAGACGAAGACGCCGATGATGGTTCCGACAACCGAGACGATCACTGCGGTGACTGCGGGCCAAACGGCCTCCCCTCTCCGGAAGAGGCCCACCAAACCGACGATGAAGGAGATTGGCAGCAGGATCCAGCCGACGATGAGTGCGCCGGGGAGGCAGGCGAAGATGAACCCGATGACCGCCATCACCAGAGCAACGATGCCCACGGTGTTGCGCCCCTTCTTCATCGGCGCAGGCGCTTGCTGCATCGGCGTAGGAACCTGGTCTTGAGGCGGGTACTGCTGCGGAGGGGCGGACTGAGGAGGGTACGACATTGTGGCTCCTGATATTCGACGGTATGCCGAAACGAGACAAACGAATGCAGCGACACCCGCTGCACCGCTCATCGTAGTCAGAACAACATCCGCAATGCGCTCCCAAAGGCACAGAATTTAGAATTTTTACATTCCAAAACAGCCACTAACCTTCCGAATGAAACTCAGCCTCAGCGTGACCATCGGCATCGTCACAACAATCCGCCGGGACGGATATTCCTAGAGATCCACCGATGGGCTTGAACGGTGCGATCACGGAGCTGCCATCACCCCCGATTGAAGCAGGCTCCAGCGATCATTCACCCCCCAATGTCATCCTCCATCAAAACGCAGAAGTCGCACAACATCATCGATCTGTCGAGGATTCTTCAAAGCCTCCACCACCCTAGAGACGAGCAGTCCACCACCACCCCCGACTCTCAGCCTATCCAGATCGGGGACACCCTTTCTCCACGAGAAAGAATTCCTCCCGCAAACCACTGAAGGGAATCCCAATCATCTGCAGGAGAAGGGCATTCTCGACGAGGATCGCAGTCCTCGATGTGCAGGTCAGGCCTCAATACAAGAAGAGCGTCCTGCGCATTGCCTGACGACGGTGTACGACGACAGCCCTAGAGCCTCCCCAGCAGCTGGCGCTTGGCCTCGCAAAACTCTTTATCGTCGAGGACACCTTCATTGTGCAGCTGAGCCAGATCGCGCAGACTCGCAGTCACATCCACAGTGGACACGGGCGAAGCACTCACCCTCTGAGGCGGCTCGACCTGACCGGAGGGCAGAGCAGGAGCACTCAGCGACACAGGGCCACGCCCCAGGGCGGTCAGGACCGAGTTGCCCGTTTGCTCCAGGACGGCACCAACACTTTCATGATCTTTTCTGGGCATCGGAATGCCCGTTGTCGGATGCTTCGTCTGATTCGTCAGCACATGAACTCTCTGATCAGTGGTAATAGTCAGAACAGCCTTCGCCGATATGATCTTAGCGACCGCCCCGGCACCAGCAGCCGCAACACCAGCAGCGGATATCGCCATGACCGCAGGATTACGCTTGGCGATCATCGACACCACCTTGACCGCGGTGCCAGCTGTCGCAACCGACGGCGCAGCCGCCGCCCCAGTTACCCCAGAGCTGCCACTATCAGGGCGCTCGAAAGATATGGAGATTAGATTCTCATAAGGAGTCGATTCGTCTATCCGGCACGAACGCCTACCCTCACTGGGGCCGGCTACACGCACATATCCGTTCTCGTAGATCTCAACCTCCGAATCCCCAAACTCGCCCCTCGTCACCCGCCTTCCTGCCACCTGAGCCCACTCGGCTTGCCGAAGGCGCTCCTGCCGCTCACGTTCCTCACGCTCCCGACGAGCCCTCACTCCGGCAGTCAGCGCCCCAATCGCCATGTTCTTCCGCTCAACCGCAGCACCCTTCACAGCTTGCCCCAGAGCATCAAGTATTCCAGGCTCCTTCATAGGTCGCGTGACCGGAGCAAGCGCCTGACCGGAACCTGCGGGATGAACCTCCACCGGGGCGGGGAGACGTCCTGCGCATAGACGCCCCACGCACTGCCGTCCCACCACCGCTGACGGCCCGATCCATCGTCATACCAACCCGCCGGGACGGACATCCCTACACCTCCATTGATGCGACTGAACAGCGAGATCGTAGCACCGCCAAAACCCTTTGGAGACACAGGCCTTAACAATCGTTCAAGCCTTCAAATACCTCCTACTTTTGTCTCCTTCGAGATACAAAAGTCGCCAAACAATATCGACCTATTAGTGATTTTTCTAAGCCTCCGTTGAGTTCATAGATGAGCGCCCTATCATCCTGCAGTTCACGCAGCGACCCACCCAAACCCAAGCCGAGTCCGATCGGGAACGTACTTTCTCAACGAGGACTGAGCCCTCCCGCAGACCACTGGGGGCGGACCTCAGTGATCTGCAGGAAAAGTACGTTCCCGGAGAGAATCACAGTCCTCGATGTACAGATCCACTGAGTCGCCCTGCCGAACCGCCAGTCACCTCCCCGGCCAGGACCGATAAGCGCTCCAGACCGCTCAGCGGTGGACAAAGCAAGGCCCCACCGGCGCATCGCACCGGCGGGGCCCAGCAGCGGCGAGCAGTCGTTCCGACTCGCCGGTCACTCCCACTCGATGGTGCCCGGGGGCTTGCTCGTGCAGTCGAGCACCACCCGGTTGACCTCCGGCACGGAGTTGGTGATCCGGTTGGAGATGCGCGCAAGGACGTCGTAGGGCAGGCGGGTCCAGTCCGCCGTCATGGCATCCTCGCTACTGACCGGCCGCAGAACAATGGGATGGCCGTAGGTGCGCCCGTCGCCCTGCACCCCCACGGAGCGCACGTCGGCCAGCAGCACCACCGGGCACTGCCAGATCTCATCGTCGAGCCCGGCGGCGGTGAGCTCCTCGCGGGCGATGGCGTCGGCGGCCCGCAGCACACGCAGGTTCTCGGCCGTCACCTCGCCGATGACGCGGATGCCCAGCCCCGGTCCGGGGAAGGGCTGGCGGGCGACGATCTTCTCCGGCACACCCAGCTCGCGGCCGATGGCGCGCACCTCGTCCTTGAACAGCTCGCGCAGTGGCTCGATGAGCTCGAAGTCGAGGTCTTCGGGCAGGCCACCCACGTTGTGGTGGCTCTTGATGTTGGCGGCGCCCTCTCCCCCGCCGGACTCGACGACGTCGGGATACAGAGTCCCCTGGACCAGGAAGCGGATCTCGCCGCCCTCGGCCCCCACGGCCTCGACCACCCGGCGCTGGGCCGCCTCAAAGGAGCGGATGAACTCCCGTCCGATGATCTTGCGCTTGGCCTCCGGCTCGGTGACGCCGGCCAGGGCGCTCAGGAAGCGCTCGGTCTCGTCGACCGTGATGACGCGGATGCCCATGCCCTCGGCGTAGTCGTGCTCGACCTGGTCGCGCTCGCCGGCGCGCAGCAGGCCGTGGTCGACGAAGATGCAGGTGAGCTGGTCGCCGATGGCGCGGTGGACGAGGGCGGCGGCCACGGATGAGTCCACTCCCCCGCTCAGGCCACAGATGACGTGGGCGTCGCCCACCTGCTCGCGGATGCGGGCCACCTGCTCGTCGATGATGTTGTCCGGCGTCCAGGTGGCCGGCAGTCCCGCCTCCTTGTGCAGGAAGTTGACCAGGGCGGCCTGCCCGTGCTCGGAGTGAAGGACCTCAGGGTGCCACTGCAGCCCGTAGAGGCGACGGCCCGGGTTCTCGAAGGCCGCCACCGGCGTCTGGGAGGTGGAGGCGGTGACAGTGAAACCCTCCGGGGCGGCCTGGACCGCGTCACCGTGGCTCATCCACACCACCTGGTCGTCCGGGGTGCCGTCGAACAGGCAGGAGCCCTCCTCCACACGTGCGGGGGTGTGCCCGTACTCGCGGGTGCCGGTGCGTCCGACCGTTCCGCCGAGAGCCTGGGCCATGGCCTGGAAGCCGTAGCAGATACCCAGGACCGGCACTCCTGCGTCGAAAAGGGCCGGATCGACGGACGGGGCGCCGTCGGCGTAGACCGACGAGGGGCCGCCGGAGAGGATGATGGCCGACGGCTGCTTGTCCAGCATGGCGGCGGCATTCATGGAGTGGGGCACGATCTCGGAGTAGACACCGGCCTCGCGCACGCGGCGGGCGATGAGCTGGGCGTACTGGGCGCCGAAGTCCACCACGAGGACAGGGCCGACGGCGCTGGGAGAAGTCTGGCTGGTCGTCACCGGAACAGAATAGCCGGGGCGGCAGCCCCACCGCCTTCCGCACTGCCGGCCGACGACGGCGCCACTTCTCAGCGTTAACCACCACCACAGGATGACTAGACCAGTGGTTGACGTCGCACTCCTGCAGCACAGGTCACGTCCCCGGATCAAAACCACCACACCGCCGACACCCTCAAAGCCCCGCCAGCGCCAGGAATCCCCTCAATATCGCCACATCTGAGCACACGCTTCCGCGCTCGGACCACACCCCTCCCAGCGTCTCCTTGTGATCCACGGACTATCGACGCAACACACGTCACGATCCTTTGTCTAGACAATTGGGTGGAGCGTTCCTAGAGTTCTACGTGACGGAAAAACCTCCGTCCGGCCCACGGGCCGCACACAGTCGTGCAGGGACGCACGACTCATGGTCAGGCGGACCTGCTCGACACACACCGAGAGGAACACTCACATGACCGCCACCACCACCGAGCGCCCCACCCAGACCGTCGAGACCACCGCTGCCGCCACCACCCAGGCGAGCACCACCGACACTCAGACCGACGCCAACCGCCTCACCTTCGCCGTCGCCATGATCGCCGTCATGGCCGCTGTCATGGTCATGGCCGTCGTCGGCGCCGTCACCGGCATCCCGACCCTCATGTTCGCCTCCTCCGTCCTGGCCGCGATCACCATGGGCGTGGGCATCTACACCGGCATCAACCTCCTCGAGGCCCGCTGAGCGTAGGCGACTCCAACGAGCTCGTCTGAGCTCACCACCGGATCCGGACCACGCACCACAAGCAACGCAGGCCCCGGACCCAGCCCAGCAAGGGCACAGAACAACGAGGCTGCGCGGCCAAGGAAGCCCGCGCAGCCATGGCAACCCGAGGGGCACCGCACAGGCGGCGCCCCTCTTCTCATACTCAAACCAGCATCAGGAGCGGAAAGCAGAGCGGCGCCGGACCAATGCACCGGCACCCACGCCGGAGTCAGAACATGCCGTTGTCGTTGGCGGAGGTCTCCGGGATCACCTGGAGCACGTCCCAGTGCTCCACGATCCTGCCGTGCTCATCGAGACGGAAGATGTCGATGCCTGCATAGTCCTCCGACCCCGGCCACCGCTGGTGGCAGTGCAGGATGACATGATCCCCTCCGCGAAGGCACGCACGAACTCCACGCTCTTGCCGGGGTAGTCACGGGCCATCCGCTCGAAGTACTCGACGAAGGCCTCCTTGCCGTCGGCCACATGGGTGTTGTGCTGCCGGTACTCGTCACCGGCGTATCGCTCCAGCGCCTCCCTCGGCCGGCACTGGTTGAACATGAGGTCGTAGAAGGCCTTGACGTTCTCCTTGTTGCGCTCCAGATCAGTGGACATACGGGACTCCTCCTCTTAGCAATGGTCACGACAGTCAGTCAGAGGCCCTCCGCAGCCGACGGCACACCGCCGCGACACCCGAGATGTCCAAATCGGATACAAAGGCGGAATCCAGGCTCACACCACCGATAAGAAACCGCGTGATTCCGCGGTTCCATCAGCGGCCTGATCAAGCTGCAGGCTCCTTTGTCACCGATTTGGACACAACGCGTCCTCCGCCCCGATTTCGGATCACGCATCGCGCCTCCCACTCAGAGCAGCAGGGCCCGGGCAGGAGGCGCGAGGATGAGAAGGCGCGGTCAGCCCCGATGACCGGGGCTGACCACCGGGGCTCACAGCGACATGTCGACGACGGCGCGTCCCTGAATCTCGCGGTTGCGCAGGGCGGTGTAGCCGGCGCCGGCCTCCTCCAGCGGCAGGCGGCGCGAGACGACATCTCGGTAGTTGATGACGCCCTTGTCGGCCAGGTCGACGACGGCCGGCAGGTCCTGGCGGGTACGCGCCCCGTAGGAGCCGAGGATCGACTGCGAGCGGCGCACGGTGCGGTTGATCTCCACCCCGGCGGTCTGCACACCGGCCCCCAGACCGATCGGCACCATGCGGCCGCCGTCGGCCAGGACGTCCAGGGCGGTGGTCCAGGTGGCGGGGATGCCCAGGGCCTCGAAGGAGACGTCGACACCCTTGCCGCCGGTGAGTCGGAAGACCTCCTCGCGGGCGTCCTGGGTGACGGAGTTGACCACGGCCGTGGCCCCGTAGTCGAGCATGGGGGCGAGCTTGTCGTCGTCGACGTCGATGGCGATGATCTGGCTGGCGCCGAAGGCCCGGGCGATCTGGACGATGTTGGTGCCCACGCCGCCGGTGGCGACCACGGCGACGGTCTCCCCATAGCGCAGGTCGGCACCTCGGCGCACAGCCCCGTAACCGGTCATGGCGGCGCAGCCCAGGATGGCCGCTGGCACCATGTCGATGGTGTCCGGCACGGGAGCCACCGCAGTGGAGGGGACGACCGCGTACTCGGCCAGGCCGCCCATGGAGTACATGGCCACCGGCTCACCGTCGGGGGTGGCCAGGCGGGTGGTACCGTCGTAGAGGACGCCCTTGAGGCGGTTGAGGTCGAAGAAGGGGCCGCACAGCTCGTCGCGCCCCGAGGCGCAGGCATCGCACTGGCCGCAGGGCATGAGGAAGCCGCCGGCCACCTTCTGCCCGATCGTCAGGCCGGTGTGCTCGTTGCCGGGGCCGAGCTCCACGATGGTGCCGGAGACCTCGTGGCCGAGCACCGCCGGCAGCGGGAAGGCGATGGCGCCGCCAATGACATGGAGGTCGGAGTGGCACAGCCCGCAGGCGGCCACCTTGATGAGGACCTCGCCGCTCTTGGGCCGAGGGGTACGCAGGGTCTCGATCTGCAGGCCGACCTCATGGTCCCGCAGGACCGCGGCCTTCATGGTCTCGGGGATGGACACGGTCGTCTCTGAGGCCTGGACTGCCTCGTTGCTCGTCATGCTCAGGTGCCTCTCTGTCAGGTGTCGACGACGTCGGGCCGCCGAGTGGCTTCTTGCGGCCACACCCCCACCATACGATATTTGTCCTGACAAACCATAGGTCTGAAGTCGGATGCGCGGCCGCTGTCCTCAGAACCGCCCCGCGCGCCACTCCCCTAGACCTTGAGCTCGCGCGGCAGCCGCAGGAGCACGACGGCGACGCTGAGCACCGACAGCGTGAAGGCTGCCCAGAAGAGGGCGGACATCCCGAGGTACCTCACGACGAGCAGCGAGGCCAGGAGGACACCGGCACGTGCCAGGACGCCTCCGGTCGCCGAGGCGCGCCGCTGCGCCTCAACCAGCCAGGGCGGGATCCGCGGGTCGATCGCCCCCTGGCAGGCGGGCAGGACCAGGACCGACTGGCTGGCAACAAGGACTGTCAGGGAGACGATGATCGTCCAGGCGCCGCCCACACCCCCCAGGGTCATGCCGGCCACCAGGAAGGTCGCCCCCATGACGGCGACGACGGTGCCCAGCACCACTCGCAGGAAGCGCAGCTGCTCGACCCGGGTCACCAGCGCCAGAGCGAGGAGCGCCAGCCCCGTCCAGGTCGCGGCGGTCATGGCGATCGCGGCGGATGCGAGGCCGAGCTCGGATGCGATCAGCGGGGCCAGGACCAGGGCCGCCGCCCCCAGGGGCGCCTCCTGGGCGATGATGAGGACCGCACCGGTCAGCACGGCGGCACGCACCTCGGGCACCCGCAGCTCAGCGGGAGACATGGCCTGCTGCTCGGCCATCATCTCCGCGTCCAGACGGGTCCAGTCGATGGCCACGGAGGCCTCCAGGGTCCCGTGCAGGCAGCGCAGCGCCTCGAAGGCCTTGACGTCGCGGCCCTGCCGCACCAGCCACACCGGACTCTCGGGCAGGAGCAGGGCCCAGACCAGGTACGCCAGCGCGGCGACGGCGACCATCGCCCAGGCGATGAGGAGCCTCGAGGGACTCCACCAGGCCGCCAGAACCACGACGCCGGCCCCGGCCGGACCGAAGGCCATGGCCTGCGGCATGAGCCGCCTGTGCCCGCGCAGGGAGAGCTCGTGGCAGACCAGTGGCGCCACAACGAGCACTCCGCCCGCAGCAAGACCCACCAGGCCCGCGCCAATCAGGCCGACGACGCCGTCGAGCCCGGCCGCGACCCCGGCACCCAGCAGCGCCAGAGCCCCCACGAGCAGGCCCATTCTCCGTCGCCCCAGGTACCGGGCGAGGGGACGGCTGGTGAAGGTTCCCAGCACCATCGCCGCAGCGACAGCACCGAGCAGGGGCAGAGCGGCGCCGCGCGCGCCGGCGACCTCGATAGCCAGCCCCCCTTCCAGGGCGCCGAGGAACAGACCTGCCGCCCATGCATACAGGCGGAGGCGATCCGGGGCGGGCGGCGCGCTGCGCGGCGGATGCGGGTTCATGGACCAGTCACCGTGTACGTCATGGGCGGCAGATATGTGTTGGGCTCTGTTGGGAAGGGAAGTTGTCTGAACGAGGAGAGGTCGGGAGGGGAACTGCGACAGTGTCTCAGAGCCTCACGGTCGATTCAATCGGCTCGACTCGACTCAGCTCCGCTGGCCACTGCCGCAGTCCCTCACCCCTTGACCTCAGCTGTACTCCTTCTCGAAGCGAACCTCGAGCTCCTCCAAGGAGTGGTACTTCGTCTCGGGCACGAACTTCATGTAGAAGATGAGTGACAGGACGTTAAGCAGGCAGAAGATGAGGTAGGTCCCCGACCCTCCGAGCTTCTCCATCATGACGGGGAAGACCGCGGCGACGATCGCGTTGCCGATCCACAGGGTGCCTACGGCCAGCCCCATCGCCGTACCGCGCACCTTGGCGGGGTAGATCTCCGCGATAAGGACCCAGGTGACTGTTCCGGACTGCTTGGCGAACACGAACAGCGAGACGATGAGCAGCACCAGGTAGGGTGCGAAGGCGGGGGCTCCCGTGATGTTGCCGTCGGCGTCCTGGTAGGGCTGGATGAGGAAGTAGAAGACCGCTGCCAGGAGGCCGAGGGAGACCACGATGCTGGCCTCCTGGTAGATGCCCACGTGCCGGCGGGCGAACTTGGTGACCAGCCACAGGCCGACGGCGGAGCCCACGAAGGAGACGAATCCGGAGACGACATTGAGGGAGATCGCGTCGCTCATGGGCAGGCCGGCCGCGGAGAGCACCTTGGGCGTGTAGTACATGGCCGTGTTGATGCCGGTGACCTGGTCGGCCAGGCCCAGGATGATGCCGATGAACAGCAGGTGGCGGGTCCACTTGACGCCCATGATCTGCGCCAGGCCCCACTTCTCCTGGTTGGCCTCCTTGCGCTGGATCTCCAGCATCTCGTCGACCTCTTCGGCGATGGAGCCGTCCTTGGACTCGTCGCGCACCCGCTTGAGGGAGCCGATGGCCTCGGCGATGCGCAGGTTGGCGACGTACCAGCGAGAGGACTCCGGCATGAGGCGGATTCCGAACCACAGGGCCACGGCCGGCAGGGTGGCCAGCACGAGCATGTAGCGCCAGGTCATGCCGTTGCCGGACTCGATCATGACGTTGTTGAAGTGCTGCACGGTCTCCCAGGCGACTTTGTCGCCGGCCTTGGCGACGACCTCACCGGACTTGTTGACGACGTCGTTGGCGAGGGTGACCTCCGGGCCACCGTGCATGCGGGCGAGGACGGCGTTCATGGAGAAGGCGAGGAACTGGCCGAAGACGATCATCATCTGGTCCACGGCCACCAGGGTGCCGCGGATGCGCTTGGGGGCCGTCTCACCGAGGAAGACGGGAACGATCGCCGAGGCGCCACCGACGGCGAAGCCCAGCACGATCCGGAAGAAGTAGAGGACCCAGATGTTCGGCGAGATCGTGCAGCCCAGCGCCCCGATGAAGAAGACGATAGCCAGGAGCATGATGTTGTGCCGGCGCCCGTACTTGTCGGAGAGCTTGCCTCCCACCGAGGCGCCGAGCGCAGCGCCGATGCAGAGCAGGCCGCCGATCCAGCCCTCCTCCCAGGAGGTGATCCGCAGACCGTCGGCGCCGTGCGGCAGGTACATGTAGGGCAGGGCGCCGGAGATGACGCCGGTGTCGTAGCCGAAGAGCAGTGAGCCGAGGGTGGCGACCAGGGCGATGAGTCCCAGCGAGCGCTTCGGCCCTGAGGCGGGGGTCTGGTCGACCAGCTCCTGGATCTTCTCCGGCGTGTAGTGCGCCGCAGAACTGGGTGATGTGGACATGTGAGGAACTCCTTGGGTCGTCCGCCATCGTCGGCGGAGGCGAAAGAGAGCGCTGCTGGGTGGACCGGTCGACCCGGCCCGCCGGTCACCGCACCGCAGCGCAGGAGCGGCGCCGACATCCACGTCGACACACCCATAATGTCATGACAATAGCCTCTGGGGAAGTGGTGACGTCAGGCATTTTCAGATCCTTGGACGACACCGCGAAAATATGCTGATCTGCCAACGAAAAGTCAGCATCCCCGGGGGCGAGACGCAGGCCCACCAGGACGAATATGGCGGGCGGCTTCAGTCGCCGCTCTCCCGATGGCACCGCCTGAACGCCTGCCAGCACCCAGCAGCCTCAAGACCCCGGCAGACGTGCACGCTCCGCCGGCGCCCGGTGGCGGAGCTCTGGAAGTAGGGGCGCTCCCCTGTCTCAACAAAGGCGCGGACGCACCGTAGGGCTCGCGGACTCATCCTGCAGGATCAGTCCTTGAGGTCTATGGTGCGTCCGCGGTGATGGGTGACGGAGCAGCCGGGCTCACTCCTCGCGCTGGAAGGACATGGTCGCGGCGTAGGTCTTCTCCGAGGGCCAGCGGGTGGTCACCGCCTTGGCGCGGGTGTAGAACCGCACACCCTCGGGGCCGTGGATGTGGGTGTCGCCCAGGAGCGACTCCTTCCAGCCACCGAAGGAGTAGTAGGCCACCGGCGTCGGGATCGGCACGTTGATGCCCACCATGCCGGCCTCGACGTCGAGCTCGAAGCGACGGGCCACGCCGCCGTCGTTGGTGAAGATGGCCGCGCCGTTGCCGAAGGGCGAGGAGTTGACCTGCTTGATGGCCTCCTCGTAGGTGTCGGCGTGGACGATCGCGAGCACCGGCCCGAAGACCTCCTCGGTGTAGAGCGAGGACTCCAGGGAGACGTTGTCCACGATGGTCGGGCCGAGGAAGTGACCCTTCTCGTGTCCAGGGATGACGAGCGGGCGGCCGTCGAGGACGACCTCGGCACCCTTGGCCTCGGCGTCATCGATGAGCCCGGTGATGAACTCCTTGGACTTGGCGTCGATGACCGGGCCCATCTCGACGCCCTCGTCCATGCCGTAGCCGACCTTGATCTTCTCGGCGTGAGCCTTGACGCGGCGAGCCAGGTCCGGTCCGCAGCCGCCCACGGCCACGACGACGGGCAAGGCCATGCAGCGCTCGCCGGCGGCCCCGAAGGCGGCGGCGGAGATGTGCTGGGCGGCGAAGTCCAGGTCGGAGTCGGGCATGACGATGGCGTGGTTGTTCGCCCCGCCCAGGGCCTGGACGCGCTTGCCGTGGGTGACGCCGGTGTTCTGGACGATGTGGGCCACCGGGGTGGAGCCCACGAAGGAGATCGCGTCGATGCCGGGGTGCTCGAGGACCTTGGAGACCATGGTGCGGTTGCCGGAGACGACGTTGAAGACGCCGTCGGGCAGGCCGGCCTCCTTGTAGAGCTCGGCCGTCAGCAGGGCCGCAGACGGCGTGGCCGAGGCCGGCTTGAGGACGAAGGCGTTGCCGGTGGCGATGGCGATGGGGTGCATCCACATGGGCACCATGGCTGGGAAGTTGAAGGGGCAGATGCCGGCGACGACGCCGACCGGCTGACGCAGGGTGTGGATGTCCACGCCGGTGGAGATGTCGAAGGAGTGCTCGCCCTTGAGGGCCAGGTTGATGGCGGTGGCGAAATCGAGGGTCTCGCGCCCACGCTGAATCTCGCCGACGGCGTCGGAGTAGTTCTTGCCGTGCTCGGCCACGATCATCTTGGCCATCTCGTCCTGGTGGTCCAGGACCAGCTGGCGCATGCGGAACATGATGGCGGTGCGCTTGGCCAGCGAGACCTTCGCCCACTCCTTCTGGGCTCGGCGGGCCACCTCGACGGCGTGGTCGAGGTCGGCGTCGGAGGCCTGGAGCAGCTCGGCCTCGACCTCACCTGTTCCCGGGTTCTCGACGGCGAAGCGGCCGATCGGGTTTCCCTCGTAGTACTCTCCGTCAACCCAGTGCGCAATGGTTCTCATCGTTATCGACTCCTGATTGTCGGTTTCACGGACCCGCCCCGCCTATGGGGTGGGCAGGGCCGGACTCCGACCAAGGTCTCAGTGACGGATCGGTCGGGCGCCCAGCGCCTTGCATGTGCCTCAAGCCTAACGTCCTAGACGGCGAATGGCGCCATTTTGTCAGAACATAATGAGGGCGTTGACCACATCGTGATCTCGACGCCCCGTCGGCACTGCGGCCGAGGGGCGCCCTCCCCGGAAGAGAGCACGCACACGGCGGGGGTCCACGGCACTATCCGCCGTGGACCCCCGCCGTCGCGGTTGGCGCAGAAGCGCGCCGTTCTCCGCGTTCTACCTGCGATCCCTCCAGGTAGTGGCCTTACAGGTAGTGACGCTGAGGCTTGCGGTCACGCAGGTACTCCTCGTAGGCGCGCTGCGTGGACTCCAGCTCGGAGACGCCCGAGACCGGGACGTCCCACCAGCTCGACCCGGGCGGGTTGGGGCCGTAGAGGTCGGTCTCGATGTGAATCATCGTGGGACGGTCGGAGGCCTCGGCCTTGCGGTAGGCCTCCTTGAACTCCGAAATGGTGTGGACCTCGAGGACGTCCAGTCCCCAGGAGCGGGCGTTGGCGGCGATGTCGACACCGTCGATGACCTGCTCGTCGGCCAGGTGACTGCCCTCGCCGCGGCGGCGGTACTTGGTGCCGAAGCGCTGGGAGCCGCGAGACTCCGACAGGGCGCCGATGGAGCAGAAGCCGTAGTTCTGCAGCAGGACGTAGATGACCTTGATGTTCTCCTGGACCACGGTGGCCAGCTCCATGGGGAGCATCTGGTAGGTGCCGTCACCCACGATGGAGACCACCTCGGCCTCGGGGCGGGCGAGCTTGACGCCCATGGCGGCGGGCACCTCGTAGCCCATGCAGGAGAAGGCGTACTCCACGTGGTACTGCAGCGGGCTGCGGGCCTGCCACAGGGCCTGAAGGTCACCGGGCATGGAGCCGGCGGCGTTGATGACCACGTCCTCCTCCCCCATGAGCTCGTTGAGGGCGCCGAAGACCTCGGTCTGGGCGGGCAGGGGCCCGTGGTCCAGGTGGTAGCAGCGCTCGGTGGCCTTGAGCCAGGCATCCTTCTCCGCGGTGATCTCTTCGGAGTAGGCCGCCTCGACACGGTAGTCCGCGAGCGCCTCGGCCAGGGCCGCCAGGGCCTCGCGGGCGTCGGCCACCACCATCTCCGCGCTCTCCTTGGCGGCGTCGAAGGGGGTGACGTTGATGTTCACGAACTTCACGTCGGGGTTCTTGAACTGGGTCTTGGAGGCCGTGGTGAAGTCGGAGTAGCGGGTGCCCACGCCGATGATGAGGTCGGCCTTGTCAGCGATGTGGTTGCCGGAGTCGCATCCGGTGGAGCCCACGCCGCCCACGGCGCTGGGGTGGTCGAAGTTGATGGCGCCCTTGCCGGCCTGGGTGTCGCCCACCGGGATGCCGGTGGCGGTGGCCAGGGCGCGCAGCTCCTCGCTGGCACCGGCGTAGATGGTGCCTCCGCCGGCGATGATGAGGGGGCGCTTGGCGGCCTTGATGAGGGCGACGGCGCGCTCCAGGGCGGCGGGTTCGGGCACCGGGCGGCGCACGTGCCACACGCGCTTGCGGAACAGCTCCACGGGCCAGTCGAAGACCTCGGCCTGGACGTCCTGGGGCATGGCGATGGTGACCGCACCGGTCTCGGCGGGGTCGGTGAGCACGCGCATGGCGTTCAGCAGCGAGGGGATGAGCTGCTCGGGCCGGTTGATGCGGTCGAAGAAGCGCGAGACGGGGCGGAAGGCGTCGTTGACCGAGACGTCCAGGCTGGTGGGGTCCTCCAGCTGCTGGAGCACGGGGTCGGGGACGCGGGTGGCGAACTGGTCGGAGGGGAGCAGCAGCACCGGCAGACGGTTGGTGGTGGCCAGGGCGGCCCCGGTGACCATGTTGAGGGAGCCCGGGCCGATGGAGGCCGTGCACATGTAGGTCTGGAGGCGGTTGGTGGTCTTGGCGAAGGCGGCGGCCGCGTGCACCTGCCCCTGCTCGTTGCGGGGCATGATGTAGGGCATCTCCTGCTCGCCGTCGGCGCGGGCGATCTCGTTCTGCAGGAGGGCCTGGCCGATGCCGGCCACGTTGCCGTGGCCGAAGATCCCGAAGGCGCCGGCGATGAGACGCTGCTCGACGCCGTCGCGCTCGGAGTACTGGTTGGACAGGAAACGGATGGTGGCCTGGGCGACCGTCAGGCGGATCGTGCCGGCGTAGGCTTCGTTGCTCATCGTGGTTCTTCTCTGCTCTTCTCAGGTGGTGGGGCGGTCGAAAGGCGGATCGGCTAGTCGTTCATGGGGGTCATAGGCAGGCGCCGGTCGACCTCCTGCCCCTCCCAGGTCTGGCGCACCCAGGTGTGGTGGGGGTCGTCGGTCATGAGCCACACGGAGTCCTCGGCGGGGCCGGCCATGACGTTGAGGTAGTAGAGGTCGTAGCCGGGGGCGGCCACGGAGGGGCCGTGGTAGCCGTAGGGCATGACGACGACGTCGCCGCCGCGTACCTCGGTGCACACATCGATGTCGTGGCCGGGCGAGGGGTAGATGCGCTGGAGCGCGAACCCCTCGGCGTCACCCTCGCCGGTGCGGACCTGGTAGTAGTAGATCTCCTCCAGGACCCGTTCGACCTCGGTGTGCTCGTCGTGCTTGTGGGGCGGGTAGGAGGACCAGTTGCCTCCGGGGGTGAGGACCTCGCAGGCCAGCAGGTGGGAGGTCTCGACGTCGTTGCCCAGGGCGTAGTTGTTGACCTGACGCGAGGAGGGGCCGGCACCGCGCAGGCCGGTGCCGACCTCGGAGCGCGGGCAGTAGCGCAGCGGCTTGTCGGCGGTGGCCTTGGAGCCGGGCAGGGCGATGCGGGCGCCGTCGGCACTGGTGAGGGTCACCTCGGTGCGGCGGGGGACGTAGACGTAGTCGGTGATGTCGGTGAAGACCGACTCGCGTCCGGCGACCTCGAAGCGCTCACTGCCGGACTGGACGCTGCAGCCCCCCGACAGGGGCAGGACGAGGTACTCGTGCTCGCCGGCGGGCACGGTCAGGCTCCCGCCGGGGGCGAGCGCCACCACTCGCAGGGAGGACCACTCCCAGCCGGCCCGCTCAGGGGTGAGATCCAGCTCGTAGCTGTCGTGGGCGAGCTCGCCGGCGCGGATGACGTAGCGGGACTGGTCCGACGTCTCGGACTGGGCGGTGCGGTCGGTGTGGCCCATGGTGGTGCTCCTTCAGCTCCTGGTGGTACTCGTGCGGATTGTCTCGTACGGGGCGGCCCGGCCAGGGCCGATTGGCGGTGATTGCGGCGGCGGCCGCAGGCCGGGACAGCGAGCCCGCTTGCGGACGTATCGGGTGCTCACAGCAGGGCGACGGCGGCGTCGACGGCGGCCTCGACGTCGTCATTGCCCGGGTAGAGCAGGGAGCGGCCCACGACCAGCCCTCTGACATTGGGCAGCTCGAGGGCGGCCGCCCAGGAGGCCCGGGTGGCCTCGGGGTCGGCCGAGACCTCGCCGCCCAGAATGAGGCTGGGCAGGGAGGTGGAGGCCATGACGCGCCGTATTGATGCGGGCCCGCTGACGCAGGGCAGCTTGAGCCAGGTGTGCGCCGAGCTGCGCCCCAGCGCCTGGGCGATGCAGATCGAGCGGATGACGGCCTCCTCGCTGAGGTCGTTGACGATCCGGCCGCCCTCCCACCGCGAGATGAAGGGCTCGATCATCGCGTTCAGCCCGCGCTCGGACAGGGAGTCGATGGCCTTGGCGCTGGCCTCGAGGGTGGTGGCGCTGGCGGGGTCGGCGTAGTTGATGCGGGTGAGCATCTTGCCGCCGTCGAGCTGGGAGGTCTCGATGCCCTCGGCGTCGTAGGCGCCGAAGCGGTCGTCCATCTCGAAGGAGGCCCCCTGGAGGCCGATCCGGTTCATGGAGCCCCACACGAGCTTGCCGTCCAGGGCTCCCAGGAGCGTCAGGTCCTCGATGATCTCGGCGGTACCCAGGAACCCGTTGACACCGGGGCGGGACAGGGCCGTCACGCAGCGCTGGAGGAGGTCCTCACGGTCGGCCATTGCCAGGGGCCGCTCGCCCGCGCCGAGGGCCCCGCGGGCCGGGTGGTCGCAGGCGATGACCATGAGGCGCCCGGCCCCAGCCAGATCGGCGCGGGGGCGCTGGGCCAGGGCCTGGCCGATACGGCCGGGGTCGGTGGCCCGGATCTCGGTGACGGCGTCCGTCAGTGGCCGCGCCCCTGAGGCGGAGGCGGGAGGCGTGGGTGATGCGCTCATCGGGGACTCCTCACAGGTCCGTCAGCCCCGGGGCGACCTCGTCGCGGCGGGCGCGCATGAGCTCGAGCAGCTCGGGCTCGGTGGGCATGGCAGTGGAGCACTCCAGTCGCGAGGAGACGATCGCTCCGGCGGTGGAGGCGGCGAAGATGGTCTTCTCTAAGGACCAGCCCGACAGCAGGCCATGACAGATGGCCCCGCCGAAGGCGTCCCCAGCGCCCAGACCGTTCTTCGTTTCCACCGAGGTCACGGGCATCTCCACCCGCTCGGTGCGGGTCTTGGCCAGCGTCCCCTCCAGTCCCTGCTTGACGATGGCCAGCTCGACACCGGCCTCCAGGAGGGCGTCGGCCGCCCGCTCGGGGTCGCGCTCACCGACGGCGACCTCGCACTCCTCCCGGTTGCCGATGGCGACGGTGACCTTCGGCAGGATCCTCGAGACCTCCCGGTGGGCGGTCTCCTTGTCCTTCCAGAACATGGGGCGGTAGTCGAGATCGGCGATCGTGAAGCGCCGCCGGTCACGGGTGCCCAGGGCCGCGTGGTGGGCAGAGCGCGAGGGCTCCTTGCTCAATCCGGTCACCGAGATCCAGAAGATGGAGGCGTCACGAATGGCATCGAGCGGCAGGTCCTCCCACGTCAGCTCCAGGTCCGGGGCCGAGGGCTCGCGATAGAAGTAGAGGGGGAAGTCGTCCGGAGGGAAGATCTCGCAGAAGGTGACCGGGGTGTTGTAGGCGGCCTTGGTGACGACGTGGCGGTCGTCGACCCCCAGGCGGCGCATCTCGGTGTGCACGAAGCGCCCGAAGGGGTCATTGCCCACTCCGGTGACGACGGCGGAGCGGTGCCCGTAGCGGGCGGCGGCCACCGCTACGTTGGTGGGGCTTCCGCCCAGGAACTTGCCGAAGCTCTCCACGTCCTCCAGCCCGACGCCGACCTGGAGGGGGTAGATGTCGATACCGCAGCGCCCGATGGTGAGCACGTCGAGCCGGTCGGGGCCTCCGGGCAGGCTCTCGGGGGCGACTGCCTCAGTCACCTTGGTCGTTGCCGTCGTTGCTGTCGTCACGGTGATCGCGTCTCCACATCCTTGGGGCCTGCAGGCCTGCGGGAATGAGGTCTGCGTCGGGCGTCACTGCGAAGCCTGCCCCACAGGACCACCTCAGGTCAAGCATTTGTCAGAACATTTGAGGGTCCACTTTCCCGCGGATCGGCGCCGGGATGACGACAGTGCGTGACATCAGCACACAGCATCCGTATGCTCGAGGCATTATCACGTCTGACGCACAGGCCCATCTCATGCCCGATTCAACACCTCCTTTCGCCCTCGACATCACGATCGACCGCGATTCCAAGACGCCGCTGCACACACAAATTTCCGAGCCGTTGGCCTCACTCATCCTCGACGGCACACTGCCGGCCGGCAGCCGTCTGGAGGACGAGCTCTCGATGGCCAAGCGACTGAAGGTCTCCCGCCCCACGGCACGCCAGGCCCTTCAGCACCTGGTGGACCGCGGCCTGGTCAAGCGCCGTCGGGGCGTGGGCACGATCGTCTCCCCCATGCACGTCCACCGGCCGATGCAGCTGACCAGCCTGCTGTCGGACCTGTCCGCAGCCGGCCACACGACCTCCACGAGCGTGCTGGACTACGTCGAGCACGAGGCCGACGCCGACGACGCCGAGCACCTCGAGGTCGAGGAGGGCACCGCCGTCGTGACCTGCACCCGCATTCGCTGCGCCGACGGCGAGCCGATCGCGGTGCTGTCCAACCTCATGCCGGCGGCCATCGCCCCCACCCGCGAGGAGCTGGAGACGGGGGGCCTCTACGACCTGCTGCGCGCGCAGGACGCCGTCCCCACCACGGCCAAGCAGACCATCGGGGCCCGCAACGCCACCACCCGCGAGGCCGACCTCCTCCACGAGCGACGCCGCGCCGCCCTGATGACCGCCACCCGCATCACCTACGACCAGTCGGGCCGCGTCATCGAGTACGGGCAGCACATCTATCGCGCCTCGCGCTACACCTTCGAGACCTCCCTGTTCTCCAGCTAGCCCTCCCCCGACTCCAGGGCCACCACCGTTCCCAGGAATCTTTGTCCTGACAATTTGTTGACAGATGTCGTCGAGCACACTTCAATAGGGCCTACCGGACCGCGGCTGCAAGGACGCCTGCGCGGATGAACCCGAAAGAGAGCACAGAACCGATGAGCATCGACTACACCCCCGGACCCCTTCTCGACGCCGCCCGCAACACGCCCACCGCACTGTGGAACGACTCGGCCGACCCCGACGAGCTGCGCCAGTCCATCTCCTTCGGCGGCGTGGGCGCCACCTGCAACCCCACCATCGCCTACACCTGCATCAACCAGCGCAAGGACGTGTGGCTCCCCCGCATCGCCGAGCTGGCCGAGGAGATGCCCGAGGCCACCGAGTCAGAGATCGGCTGGCAGGTCGTGCGCGAGATGAGCATCGAGGCCGCCAAGCTGCTCGAGCCCATCTTCGAGGAGCACAAGGGACGCAACGGCCGCCTGTCCATGCAGACCGACCCGCGCCTGGCCCGCAGCGCCAAGGCCCTGGCCGACCAGGCCGAGGAGTTCTCCAACCTGGCCAAGAACATCATCGTCAAGATCCCCGCCACCTCCGTGGGCGTCAAGGCCATCGAGGACGCCACCTACCGGGGCGTGTCGGTCAACGTCACCGTCTCCTTCTCCGTGCCCCAGGCCGTGGCCACCGGTGAGGCCATCGAGCGCGGTCTCAAGCGCCGCGAGGCCGAGGGCAAGGACGTCTCCACCATGGGCCCGGTCGTCACCCTCATGGGCGGTCGCCTGGACGACTGGCTCAAGATCGTGGCCAAGCGGGACAAGCTCTTCCTCGACCCCGGCCACCTGGAGTGGGGTGGCGTGGCCGCGCTCAAGCGCGCCTACCAGGAGTTCCAGGCCCGCGGCCTGCGCGCCCGCGTGCTGTCAGCCGCCTTCCGGAACGTGCTGCAGTGGTCCGAGCTGGTCGGCGGCGACCTGGTCGTCTCCCCGCCCTTCGCCTGGCAGAAGCTCATCAACGACTCCGGCTACAAGGCCGTTGAGCGCATCAACGAGCCCGTTGCCCCCGAGATCATGGAGACGCTCCTGTCGATCCCGGAGTTCGTGCGCGCCTACGAGCCCGACGGCATGACGCCCGAGGAGTTCGACTCCTTCGGCGCGACCCGCCGCACCCTGCGCGGGTTCCTCCAGGCCGACGCCGACCTGGACGCCCTGGTGCGCGACGTCATCATGCCCCAGCCCTGATCGGCTCCAGTCAGGGTCGTCCGGGTCCTGGTGGGGGCCCGGGCGGCCAGAGCGGCACCCGCCGCACCGGGCGGGTCGACGACACGTTCAGACACGTTCCGCGTCGTCGACCCGCCCACCCACCACCGACCGCAGTTCAGACACCAACCCACACACCCACTCACACGCAGAAGGAGCAAGGATGCTCTCCATCGCCGTCATCGGCGCCGGCCGCATCGGCCACGTCCACGCCAAGACCATCGCCGCCCACCCCCAGGCCCAGCTCGCACTGGTCTGCGACCCCTTCGAGGACGCAGCGGAGAAGCTCGCCGCCACCTACGGGGCCCGGTCCTGCAAGGACGCCGAGGAGGTCTTCGCCGACCCCGAGATCGACGCCGTCATCGTCGGCTCCCCAACGCCGCTGCACATCCCCCACCTGCTGGCAGCCGCCAAGGCGGGCAAGGCGGTGCTGTGCGAGAAGCCGATCGCCCTGGACATGAAGGACGTCGAGGCCGCCCAGGCCGAGCTCGACGCCGTCAAGGTCCCCGTCATGTTCGGCTTCAACCGCCGCTTCGACCCCAGCTTCGCCGCCGCCCGCGCCGCGGTCGAGGCCGGCAGGATCGGAGACATCGAGCAGCTGACCATCATCAGCCGCGACCCGGCGGCCCCGCCGGCGGAGTACATCAAGGTCTCCGGCGGCATCTTCCGCGACATGACCATCCACGACTTCGACACCGCCCGCTTCTTCCTGGGTGAGATCGAGGAGGTCTACGCCGCCGGACAGAACCTCGACCCGGCTCTGAAGGACACCGGCGACTTCGACGCCGCCGTCGTCACCCTCAAGGCCGCCTCGGGCGCCGTGGCCACGATCATCAACAACCGCCACTGCTCCTCCGGCTACGACCAGCGCCTCGAGGCCTCGGGCCGCGAGGGCGCCCTGTTCGCCGAGAACATCCGCGCCACCACGGTGCGCCTGTCCAACGGCGAGGTCACCGACGCCCAGGAGCCCTACCTCGACTTCTTCCTGGAGCGCTACGCCGACGCCTACCGCATCGAGCTGAGCGCCTTCATCGAGGCCGTCGAGGCCGGCACCACGCCTCCCACCGGCATCGAGGACGCCATCAAGGCCCTGCGCCTGGCCGAGGCCGCCACGGAGTCGGCCCACTCCGGGCAGCCGGTGCGCCTGAGCTGAGCTCCGGTTCACCCCTTCTGACGCGAGGTGGGCGTCGTCGAGCAATCCGTCTCGACGACGCCCACCGCGTGTTCTCAGCGCCTGCGGGGCTGTTACGGGCTCGGCCGAGCCACTCCGCTGTGCTGCCCCATAACCTCCGAGAGCTTCGAAGCCATGGCGCCTCAAGACACCAACGCAGCGGGCCCGATGGTCGTTGCTCGCTATGCTGGCCGGGCAGGCCGGGGCCGGCTCAGCTGCTCACAGCCGGTCGAGTGGTGCCTGACCTGAGCTGCACGAGGGTGGGAATCTATTGGAAGAGGGTCGGGTGCACTCCAGGTAGGTGGGGCCTTCGTGCAGTATGCACAACCCCCGACCAGTAGATCCCCACCCTCGTGGAATAGACCGGCTCAGGGCGGGACTCGGGCCGGAGCCGACGCTGGACCACGACCTCCGGGCACCTGAGCAGGAGCCAGGGCCAGGCAGGGGACGGTGAGGCCGGCCCCAGGGTGAGAACGCCCGACCCCAGCGCCAAGGTCCCGCGGCGTCGACCCCACAGGCAGCCCAGTGTCCACAGCGCTGACATCAATGAGCCCGACGTCGAAGTGCCCAATAGAGATCCTTGGAATAATGCGGTTTCTCTCCGGCGTGCAGCGCCGGAGCCGGGTTGATGTCAGCACCATGGACACCGACGCCCCACCAAACCCCTTCCCTTCGTCCCCGCCGTCGGTTCCAGGGCCAGCAACTCGCCCCACCACGCGCCTCAGAAGTGAGGAGATAAGACACTCGACACAGAACGCTTGCGCGCTCAGTCCTCCTCGTACAGGCGGTAGGTGAAGGAGTGGGAATGCCCCACCGCCAGGAAGATGAGGTCCTCCCCGCTGTTGAAGGCGTTGGGCGGGCAGGTCATGGGCTCAACGGCCACGCCGGGGCGGCCGAGCTCGTCGGCGGAGTATGCCTGCACCCAGGGGGTGTCCGAGCTCATGACGACGGCGCGATCGCCCTGCCCACCGCGCAGGCTCACCTCCCACGCCCCCTCGGGCAGGGCGGTGTAGGCGTTGTCCGTCTGGATGGCCCCGACGAGCCGGCCCTCGCGCCAGTCCCAGTCGGTGCCCTCCACGCTGCGCCGGCGCGTGGGCGCCATGCGGTCGTCGACGTCGAGGACCTCGGCCGCCGGGATGGTCAGGACGCAGTCGTCCAAGGGGACCGAGCGCGTGAGGTAGGGGTGGCAGGAGACGCCGTAGGGAGCGGGGGCGGGCTCGCCCTCGACCTCCGGCGCACCGGGGACCGGCCAGGCGGGTCGGGCCGCGCCGACGTTGGTGGCGGTCACCGTGACGCTCAGTCCGCGCTCGGCGTCGAGCGCGAAGCAGGCACTGGCCTCCAGGCTCCAGGGGTAGCCGTAGGAGGCCAGCAGGCTCAGTTCCAGGACGACCCGGCTGCGGGGGGCGCCGTCCTCGGGGCCGGAGGGGTCGTCGTCGGCGACCTGCCAGTCCATCCAGCCGGCCAGGCCGTGGAGGGCCGAGCCGCTGGCCGGTTCATTGCAGCCCACGAGGAACTCGGTGCCGACGTAGTCGTAGCGGGCGCCGGCGATGCGGTTGGCCCACGGCAGCAGGGTCTTGCCCTGCCAGCCGGCGGGGAGCGTGGCCTCGGCGTCGAAGGGCATGATGAGGTCGCGCCCCTGGCGACGCAGGTGGACGAGCATGGCTCCCGACGAGGCGATACGCGCTTCGTAGTCGCCGGCGACCAGGTCGATGAGTTCTCCGTTAATCATGGTTGATCATGGCTCCTGTCCCAGTGTGCGGGGCGCGAGCCCCTCGGTTGTGGCTTCCTCGGCGAGGTTCACCGTACGCCGCGCGCCGCATCAGGCACGGGCCTTGTCCCGGCGTTCACGTGGCGGGGCCGTTGTGTCGCGGACAACAAGCTCAGGGACCACCCGGTAGAGGCGCCCGCCCAGAGGCCGGTCCTCACCGGCCACCTCCGCCGGGATGTGGCCGTCCTGGTCCGGGTGCATCCGGGCCAGCAGCGCCCGCACCGCGACCTCGGCGATGAGGCCGGCATCCTGGCGCACCGTGGTCAGGGAGAAGGCCGAGGCCGCCGTGACCGGGATGCCGTCGTAGCCGGTGACGGCCAGATCCTCCGGCACCCGCACCCCCTGACGGCGCAGCTCCATGAGGGCCCCGACGGCGCAGTGGTCGTTGAAGCACAGGAGCGCCTCGGGGAGCTCACCGGTCTGGATGAGGTGGTGGACGGCCCTGGCCCCGCTGTCCTCATCGCCGCCCCCGGGAACCACCCGCGCGCCTCGCCCCAGGCCTCGCAGCTCCATGGCCTGGCCGAATCTCTCGATCCGTCGCCCTGCGGCAGTCTCCTGCCCACCGTCCACGTGGGTGATGCGACGGCGCCCGGTGTCGACCAGATGATCGACGAGCAGCTGGATGCCGACGTCGTCACGGGAGTGGACCTCGTCGACGTCCCCCAGCTCGGTGCTGGTGCCGATGAGGACCGCCGGGGTGCGGTCCACGATGCAGGCCAGGGCGTCAACGGAGAGGTCGGGGTCGATGAGGATGAGGCCCTCGCAGCGCTGGAGCAGCAGCGAGCGCAGTCCGTCGGCCACATCACGGTGCGGGGTGGAGGTGGCCAGCACCAGTGCGTGTTCCAGAGCGGAGGCCGCCTGGAAGAGCCCGTCCACAATGAGCCCCTGGTAGGCCTGCCCGACGGCGAAGCTGGCGCCGATGAGCCCGGTGTGGCTGCGGCGCAGGAACTGGGCGCGCGGGTCCGCCTGGTAACCGAGATCGGCGGCGATGCGCAGGATCTCGCCACGGGTCTTCTCGGCGACGCCGTCGGAGCCGTTGAGAGCCGCCGAGACGGTGGAGATGGAGCGGCCGGCGCGTTCGGCGACGGTCCTGATCGTGACTCGCCCACCTCGTCCTCGAGGTCCTTTCACGGCAGACGTCTCCCTTTCCACGCCGTTGTGCCTCACGAATCTGCATGATCCGCGGGATCCGGAGTCCATCCTTGGACACCAGTTGAGCACATCCTATCCGACAACACCGGTGAGCACGTAGGCCCTGCTCAGAGCAGGTCATCAGACCTCATATTCTCCTCTTGTCAGGACAAAGGTGCTCTGATATCTTCCTGTGACGTCATTAACGACGGGTGTTTCCCGGGTCTTCCGGACACACCTCCACACACGCAGCAGCCGACAGTGTTGTCGGAAAGGACCGTAATGACCGACAAGAGAATACTGGGTATCGGAGTCATCTCCCTGGGGTGGATGGGACGGCTTCATGCCCGCAGCTACCGCGCCATCGCCGAGCGATTCCCCGAGCTGGGGGTGACTCCGCGCCTGGTCGCGGCCGCCGACCCGGTGGACGAGGTGCGCCAGGAGGCGGTGGACAATCTGGGCTTCGAACGTGCCTACGCCGACTACCGAGACCTGCTGGCCGACCCCGAGGTGGAGGCCGTCTCCATCTGCGCCCCCAACTTCCTCCACCACGAGATGGCCCTGGCGGCCGTGGAGGCCGGCAAGCCCTTCTGGATCGAGAAGCCCATGGGGGTCAGCGCCGAACAGTCCCGGGAGATCGCCCAGGCCGCCGAGAAGGCGGGGCTGATGACGGCCGTCGGCTTCAACTACCGTCACACCCCGGCCATTGAGTACCTGCGCTCCCTGGTGCGCGGCGGCGAGCTGGGGCGGATCACGAACGTGCGCGTGTGGTTCATCGCCGACTACAACTCCTCCCCCATGGGCCCACTGACCTGGCGAGCCTCGAAGGAGAAGGCCGGGGCCGGCGTCGTGCCCGACCTCATGAGCCACGGGGCGGACCTGGCCCAGTACATCGTGGGTCGCATCGCCTCGGTCACCGCGGTCACCGACACCTTCATCACTGAGCGCCCCATCCCCACCAAGATGGGCATCGGCCATTCGGGCTTCGAGATCGGTGACGAGGTGGGCCCGGTGGAGAACGAGGACTACGTCTCCATGCTCGTGCGCTTCGAGAACGGCACCGTGGGAACTATGGAGTCCTCCCGCGTCAGCGTGGGACCGCGCGCCGAGTACGTCGTCGAGGTCTACGGCACGAAGGGCTCGGCCCGCTGGAACTTCGAGCGCCTCAATGAGCTGGAGATCTGCCCCGTGCTCGACGGCGGCGCATCCCACGGCTACACCCGAGCCATGGCCGGCCCCCAGTGGGGCCAGTGGCAGCGCTTCCAGCCCGCCATCGGCACCTCCATGGGCTTTGACGACATGAAGGCCATCGAGGCCGCGCAGTTCATCGAGTCCATCGTCACCGGCAAGCAGGTGGCCCCCTCGGCCGCCGACGCCTGGTGCGCCGCGGAGGTCGACGAGGCCGTCGTCGCCTCAGCGGCCGACGGCCAGTGGCACGAGGTCCCCCGCGTCGAGGGGCGCACCACCTTCGACGCCTGAACCGCGCCGAGCCGCACCTTTCTCTTCACTCCACCATCACCCACCATCACAACGACCCCTGCGGCACTGTCGCCGCAGGACTGAGAGGAGACCCCCTATGTCTCAGGGAGTCACGACGTCCCTGCGTGGACTCACCAGGGAAGAGCTCAACAAGGCGGTGGCAGAGACGCCGCCTTCGGGCAAGCACCGCGGCGTCGTCGCCATCGCCGCCGTGGCCACACTCGGCTCACTGCTCTTCGGCTACGACACCGGCGTCATCTCCGGTGCCCTGCCGTACATGTACATGCCCTTCGACGCCAAGGGCCTCCAGCTGACCTCCTTCGAGGAGGGCGCCATCGGCGGCACCCTGCTGGTCGGCGCGGCGCTGGGCGCGCTGCTGGGCGGTCTCATGTCGGACCGCTGGGGCCGGCGCCACAACATCACCGTCCTGGCCTTCCTGTTCTTCGCCGGCGCGATCGGTACCACCGTCGCCCCCAACGTCTGGGTCATGTACCCCTTCCGCGTTGTCCTGGGCTTCGCCGTCGGAGCCGCTTCTGCGACGGTCCCCGTCTACCTGGCGGAGACGGCACCCAAACGCATCCGTGGCTCCATCGTGGCCATCGACCAACTCATGATCGTCACCGGCCAGCTGCTCGCCTTCTCGATGAACGCCATCATCAACTCCCTCCAGGGCGGCCCGAGGATCACCATCGCCGAGGACCCCAGCGGGCACTTCGCCCCGGGCCACTACGTCTTCGACGAGATCGCCAAGCTCCAGGCCTCCAAGGGCGGCCCGATGGGCGCGGACGAGTACCACGCCTTCCTCGACCAGCTCAGCATCAGCGCCGGTAACGGCGAGGCCTGGCGCTACATGCTGGTCCTGTGCTCCATCCCGGCCGTGGCCCTGTGGATCGGCATCCGCCTCATGCCCGAGTCCTCTCGCTGGTACCTGGCCAAGGAGCGCCTCTACGACGCCATCGGCTCCCTCAAGCGCGTGCGCGTCCCGGAGAAGGACGGCTCCATCGAGGACGAGATCATGGAGATGGTCGAGGCCCGCCAGCACGAGAAGGAAGAGGAGTCCCAGCGCAAGGGCTTCAGCCACGTCATGGCCACGCCCTGGCTGCGCAAGCTGCTGCTGGTCGGCATCTTCCTGGCCGTGGTCAACCAGACCACCGGCGTCAACACCGTCATGTACTACGCCCCCAAGGTGCTGGAGTACGCCGGCATGTCCACCTCGGCATCCATCACCGCACAGGTGGCCAACGGCGTCATGTCGGTCATCGGCTCCGCCATCGGTATCTGGCTCATCCTGAAGTTCCGGCGCCGCCAGGTGCTCATCGGTGACGTCATCGGCGTGGGTGTCACACTGCTGGGCATCGCGGCGACCTTCCAGTTCTTCATCGCCCCGCACATGGCCAGCCACACCGCTCCGCCCACCTGGGCCGCCTACCTCATCCTGGGACTCATGTCCGTCTTCATGCTCATCGTGCAGTCCTCCAACGGCACGATCGTGTGGACGATGATGGGTGAGATCTTCCCGGCCAACGTCCGCGGCATCATGAACGGCACGGCGATCTTCTGCATGTGGACCGCCAACGCCATCATCACCTGGACCTTCCCGCCCATGATGGAGACGCTGGGTGGCGGCATCACCTACACCATCTACGGCGTGCTCAACCTGGTCGTCGCCGTCATCCTGTTCAAGATCATGCCGGAGACCAAGGACAAGTCCCTGGAGGAGATCGAGGTCGAGATGGAGAAGCTCTACTCCTGACCCCACCCCAGCACACGCGCTCCCGGGAGGACCCGAAAAGGGCTTGTCAGGACAAAGTCCTGTTGCTAGGTTCGAGGCACGGGCCCACCGCCCGGCACCGACGCCGGCCCCTCCTCCCGGGAGCGCACCATTGGCGGACATGAGCCGACGGTGCACCAGTCACCCGCGCATCACCGCCACCCACCCACTCACCACCGTCCATCACCACAAGAGCGAGAACACGGAGCAACGATGTCCTTCACCCTCGACCCTGCAACCGCCATCTCCGACCCCCACGGCATCTCCTGGGGTATGCACCCGATCACCTGGCGCAATGACGACATCCCCGAGGTCGGCGCCTTCAACACCCTGGAGGACATGCTCCTCGACCTGGCCGACACCGGCTACGCGGGCACCGAGTGCGCCGGCTTCTTCCCGCCCAAGGAGGAGGTCAAGGCCTCCGCCGAGGCCCGCGGCATCAAGATCGTCGCCCAGTGGTTCTCCTCCTTCATCCTGCGCGACGGCGTCGAGGCCGTCATCCCCGACTTCGAGGCCACCTGCGCCTACCTGGAGTACCTGGGAGCCACCCGCGTCGTCGTCTCCGAGCAGACCGGCTCGGTCCAGGGCATCCGCGACGTCTGCATCTTCACCAACAAGCCGGTGCTCACCGAGGAGCAGTGGCCGGTGCTGGCCGAGGGCCTCAACCGCCTGGGCGACGTCGCCCACGCCCACGGCCTCGAGCTCGTCTACCACCACCACCTGGGCACGGTCATCCAGACCAAGGAGGAGACCATCCGCCTCATGGAGTTGACCGACCCGGCCAAGGTCTCCCTCCTGTTCGACACCGGCCACGCCTACGTGGGCGACGGCGACGTCATGGGCCTGTTGGAGGCCACCATCGACCGCGTCAAGCACGTCCACTTCAAGGACGTGCGCCCCGAGAAGATGGCGGAGTCCAAGGCCGCCGAGCGCTCCTTCCTCGACTCCTTCCTAGCCGGCATGTTCACCGTCCCCGGAGACGGCACGATCGACTTCACCGTCCCCTACAAGTTCCTCGTGGACCACGGCTACTCCGAGTGGATCCTGGTGGAGGCCGAGCAGGACCCGGCCATCGCCAACCCCCTGGAGTACGCCCGTAAGGCACGCGCCTACCTTGAGGGAACCCTCTTCAAGGCCTGAGACGTCACGGGGTTCGCACGGACTCCCCCTCCGGGCGAGCCCCACCGGCTGACGCCTCACCTCGACGCTCCCGACCAGTGATGGTCGGGAGCGTCGTCGTTCCCAGGCGGCCCGAGGACGTCGACCAGAGCGATCGGCCCACCCCGCTGGGGCCCGACGACCGTCACCCTTCACACGGGACCGGCGACAGTCATACTGTAGAAGGAAGGTTCTTCATCGCGATGACGCACGGGAAAGGAGAGCATGCCTTCTACAGAGGCATCGGGAACGGTTCAGGGGTTCTTCTCCGACGTCCGCCGCTGGGAGCGCGAGAATCCCCGCCTCACCTGGAGCGACGGTCTGCTGGTCGCCTACTGCGTCCTCTTCTGGGTCGTCGCGGGCCAGGGGATGCTTGCAAAGCTGCTCGAGGGCGACTCGCCCGTCTCGAGCGCACTTGTCTGCTGCATTACCGGAATCACGGCCTGGGCGGCTCTGCCCCCGCTGCAGCTCATCACCCCCTGGCCGGCTGCCAGACGGGCGCTACGAGCCGCAGTCTCAATCCTCTCGCTCGGCGCAGGAGCAGCGGCTCTCGGCCTGCTTCACGGGATCGGACTGGTGACCCAGCACACTACTCTTTGGGACTACCTGCTCAGCGCGACCCTCCCCGCGACAGCACTCATCTTCCTGGGCATCTCCGGGATCGCCGCACTGCTGCGCACCGCTGCGACACCCCGCTGACGGAGCCCCAGCGGACCTCACGCCGGCCACCGTCGACGGCGAGGCCTCTCTCCCATCGGGCCTCGCCGTCGACGGGCATGCATTAGTCTGGACAAAGTTCAGACCACACCCCGACTCTTCTCATCGCTGAGAGGTCCCGTGCTCCCCACCTTGACCGCAACCGCCTGGATCCTGCTCGCGGTCGTGGCGGCCCTGTGCGGCATCGCCAAGACCGCCCTGCCCGGGGCGGCCACCATTGCCGTGGCCCTGTGCACCGCGGCACTGCCGGCCAAGGAGTCCACTGGCGCCATCCTGCTCATGCTCATGACCGGCGACCTGCTGGCCGTGTGGAGCTATCGCGGCGACGCGGACTTCCGCATGCTGCGCAGGCTCGTCCCCGCGGTCCTGACCGGCGTCGGCGCCGGCGCCCTGTTCCTGCACCTGGCCTCCAACGACTCCACTCGCCGCCTCATCGGCGCCATCCTGCTGATCCTGGTCGTCGCCACACTGTTCCAGCGCCGCTCAGCAGCCAGGAACAGGCCCGACGACGCATCCGAGGCGGCACGTCCGACCCCGGCCGGCAGCCGCCTCGCCCGCCTGGTCTATGGCAGCCTGGCCGGCTTCACCACGATGGTCGCCAACGCCGGAGGACCAGTGACGTCAATGTACTTCCTCGCCTGCCGCTATCCGGTCAAGGCATTCCTGGGGACGACGGCCTGGTTCTTCTTCCTGGTCAACCTCGTCAAGCTGCCCTTCTCCGTCTCAGCCGGACTGGTCAACCCCACGACCCTGTCACTGGCAGTGATCGCAGCCCCGGTCGTCATCGCCTCAGCCCTGGCCGGTCGCCGCCTTGCCGAACGCATGGATCAGAGGGTCTTCGAGCCGATCATCGTCGCGCTGAGCATCATCTCCGCGCTGCCTCTGCTGCGCTAGCCCGGACCAAGTCCGGGACGCGACTCGATGAGCACTTATTTCTCCGGTCTACAAATCAGGGCGCTACCTGCGGTTATTTCCCTCAAACATGCCTGTCTGACATCACATTCCTCGCTCACAACGGAGCGTTGACGCGATTTATCCTGACCGTTACCGTATTCATCAGTATGAAGAGTGCGGCCGGTATTGATTATGTTGACGTTTCGTCCGACAGGGACGACGTCGACACCGTCACACCCCTGACGCCCTCCCCCGACGCTCAGGACGACGCGGCGGCACCCATCCTGGTCAGCGCCGACATCCATGCCGTCATGCTGGGACTGTGGGCCTCGGGCCTCAGGTGCGTCATTGTCTACGCCCTGGCTCCCGCCATCGGCACCGCCGGCCCCCTGGTCATCGGAGCCGCCCTGGTCATCCAGGTCGCCGGCGCCGCCGTCAGTGTCAGTGGCGCCTACTCCCTGTGGCGACGGCACGAGCGCGGCTACTGCGGCTACGCCCTCATCGCGACCCTCACCTGCCTGTGCGCCGTGGCCGCCCTGCTGACCCCCGCCGGGTCCTAGCCCTCCCGTATCGAGACCGCCATGGACCCCACGGCCCCTCCTCCCCCCTCTCCGCCCTCCCGCATCTGCCGGGCGGTGGCACTCCTGTGCCGCTGGCTGTCAGCAGCAGCCGGCCTGGGGATGCTGATCATTACTCTCAGCGGCGCACTCCTGCCGCACCAGGGAGAGATCCTGCGTTCGTTGAACCCGACCGCCTACACCCACGACATCGGCCCCGCTCAGGTCTCGTTGCCTCAGGCGGTCGAGACGATCAAGAACGGCCATCCTGACGAGCCCGTCCTGTCAGCGACGTGGGACACCGACGTCGTCGAGGTCAGGACCGAGCAGGCCACCTACACGGTCGATCCCTCCACCGGGCGCGAGATCAGCAGGGTGTCGGCGGCCCCGGACTGGGTCGCCGCCCTGGACAACCTGCACCGCTGCCTGCTGTCCTGCCAGGGCCCCGGTCATGTGCACTGGCTGTCCCAGGAGATCCCCCACACCGGATGGTGGGACAGTCACCGGGGCCTGACCATCGGGGGACTGGTCGTGGCCACCTCGGGCGTGGTCCTCGCGGTCCTGACAGTCAGTGGGCTGCGCACGTGGTGGCCGCTGCAGCGCTATCGGCGCGCCGTCCTGTCCGACCGCTGGCGCACCCAGGGCCTATCGAGGGACACCGACCTCCTCAAGGCGGCCGGGCTGGTTCTCCTTCCCCTGCTGTTCCTGTGGGGCTATTACGCCAGCGCGTTCAGCATCCGCCCCACCCAACCGGCCTCACCCGTCCCCATGTCCGGATACCAGTCCCCGACGGAACCGACCAGCACAGACCGGCCCCGGGACATCGGGCCGCAGCGAGCCGTCGCCGCGGCACAAGAAGCAGGCGGTGGACAGGCGGTCGCCCTGTTCCTCCCCGAACCGGGCGACCCGTCGTCGACCTATACGATCTGGGTCTCACGAGGAGAGCGGATCACCCCCCGGCAGTCCCACGGCAACGTCGCAGTGAACGTCGACCCCGGGACCGGGCGGGCCACGGCCCCCTCCGCGCCCGGCCGCCAGCCGACCGATCGGGCGGGCTAGCGCCTATGACACCTGTTACCAGCCCCTTAGTATGTGCCCGTTCCCACATCACAAGACGGACGGAGAGCGGGCCTTTGGTCGCAGATGACCCGCGGGTGGGGGCACAATCGGACCCGTACGGCACCGGAATGAGCCGGCGCCCCTGACTCCAAGACAACGCGAGAAGGACCTAACGTGGCGCGCAGTATCTACATCGCCTCACCCAACGCCGGAACCGGGAAGTCAACGGTGGCCCTCGGGCTGGTCTCCTGCCTGACCAAGGTGGTCGCCAAGGTCGGCGTCTTCCGCCCCTTCGTGGAGAGCCGTGAGGGCGATGCCTTCCTCAGCCTCCTGCTGAACCGTGCCGGCTCCACCACGCCCGCCGAGCAGTGCGTCGGCGCGACCTGGGACGAGTTCCACGCCGACCCCGAGGAGGCCCTGGCACGTATCGTCGACGCCTACCGGGCCCTGGCGCGCGAGCACGACGTCGTCATCATCGACGGCTCGGACTTCACCGACGTCGCCGGCAACCCCGAGCTGGCCCTCAACGCCCGGGTGGCGGCCAACATCGGTGTCCCGGTGCTGCTGGTGGTCTCCGGACAGCACGACGTGGAGGACGTCGTCGCCTCCGTGGAGGTCTCCATGGCCGAGATCGCCGACAATCACGCCCGCACCGTCGCGGTCGTGGCCAACAAGTGCCTCCCCGAGACCCGCCAGGCCGTCGGCGAGGCCCTGACCACCATTGAGGGCATCACCTCCACCACGCTGCCCGAGGTGCCGCTGCTGGCGGCTCCGGTGGTGCGCGAGGTGCTCGACGCCGTCGAGGGCACTCTCATCGCCGGCGACGAGACGCTGCTCGACCGCGAGGCCGAGTCCGTCCTCGTGTGCGCCATGGACGTCGCCCACGTCCTGGAGCGCCTGACCGCGGGCCAGCTCGCCATCGTTCCGGCCGACCGCTCCGCCATGCTCATCTCCCTCATGGCGGCCCAGGCCTCCTCGAGCTTCCCGATCCTGTCCGGTCTCATCCTCAACGGCGGCTTCGAAGTGGCCCCCCACGCGCTGCGCCTCCTGGAGGGACTGGATGTCAACATCCCGGTCATCACCTCCCCGCTGGACACCTTCACCGCCGCCTCCGCAGCCGGCTCCCTGCAGGGCCTGCTCGCCCACGGCTCCGAGCGCAAGATCGACGTCGCCGTGACCACCTTCGAGCAGGAGGCCGACGTCGACGCCCTCCTGTCGGCCCTGGAGGTCGAGCCCTCCGAGGTCGTCACCCCCATCATGTTCCAGGCCGAGCTGGTGGAGCGCTCGCGCGCCAACCGTAAGACGATCGTCCTGCCCGAGCCCGACGACGACCGGGTCCTGCGGGCCGCCGACGCCATCCTGCGCCGCGGCATCGCCGACCTGGTGCTGCTGGGCGACGAGACCACGGTCCGGGCCCGTGCCACCGAGCTGGGTCTGGACATCGCCGCCGCCCGGGTCATCGCCACGAACGACCCCGAGCTGCTGGAGAAGTACGCCGAGGAGTTCGCCCGCCTGCGGGCCAAGAAGGGCGTCACTCTGGAGCAGGCCCGCGAGAAGGTCCAGGACGTGTCCTACTTCGGCACGATGATGGTCCACATGGGAGACGCCGACGGCATGGTCTCGGGCGCCGCCCACACCACCGCCCACACGATCGTCCCCTCCTTCCAGATCATCAAGACCAAGCCGGGGACCTCGATCGTCTCCTCGGTCTTCCTCATGCTCCTGCAGGACCGCGTGCTCGTCTACGGCGACTGCGCCGTCAACCCCGAACCCAACGCCGCAGAGCTGGCCGACATCGCCATCTCCTCGGCCGCCACGGCCCGCCAGTTCGGTGTCGAGCCGCGCGTGGCGATGCTGTCCTTCTCCACCGGGACCTCCGGCAAGGGCGCGGACGTGGACAAGGTCCGTGAGGCCACCGAGCTGGTGCGGGCCAAGGAGCCCGACCTCGCCGTCGAGGGCCCCATCCAGTACGACGCCGCCATCGACCCGACCGTGGCCGCCAAGAAGGCCCCGGACTCGCTCGTGGCCGGGCGGGCCAACGTCTTCATCTTCCCGGACCTGTCCAGCGGCAACATCGGCTACAAGGCGGTCCAGCGCTCCTCGGGCGCCATCGCCATCGGCCCGGTCCTTCAGGGTCTCAACAAGCCGGTCAACGACCTCTCGCGCGGCGCCCTGGTGGAGGACATCATCAACACCGTCGCCATCACCGCCGTCCAGGCCCAGGGCTGAACCCTTCGGCGGTGTGGGACCGGGTCCCGGTCCCACACCGCCGAGACTCGCCCGGCCCCTCACCAGTCATCCAGTCATCCCCGCGTTCATCCCCGACCGTTCTTGAAAGGCACCCCGTGACTCAGCGCACCGTCCTCGTTATCAACTCCGGCTCCTCCTCCATCAAGTACCAGCTGGTCGACCCCGACTCGGGCGCCTCGCTCGCCTCCGGCCTGGTGGAGCGCATCGGTGAGGAGACCGGCGCCATCACCCACAAGCACGGCGAGGAGCGCACTGAGATCACCGAGCCGGTCCCCGACCACGGTTTCGGCCTGTCCGAGGTGCTGCGCCTGTTCGAGGAGCAGGGCCCCTCGCTGGCCGACGCCCACATCGTGGCCGTGGGCCACCGGGTCGTCCAGGGCGGGCGCTACTTCTCCGGCCCGGCCCTCATCGACGACGAGGTCGTGGCCCGTATCGAGCAGCTCGTGCCGCTGGGCCCGCTGCACAACCCCGCCCACCTCAAGGGCATCGAGGTGGGGCGCCGGCTCCTGTCCGACGTGCCGCACGTGGCCGTCTTCGACACCGCCTTCTTCCAGGACCTGCCTGAGGAGGCCGCCCGCTACGCGCTGGACCGCGAGGTCGCCGACACCTACTCCATCCGCCGCTACGGGGCTCACGGCACCAGCCACCAGTTCGTCTCCGGGGCGGTCTCCGAGCTCCTGGGGCGCGACGACCTCAAGCAGGTCGTCCTGCACCTGGGTAACGGGGCCTCGGCCTCGGCGGTCGTGGCCGGACACGCCGTGGACACCTCCATGGGCCTGACCCCGCTGGAGGGCCTGGTCATGGGTGGGCGCACCGGTGACATCGACCCGGCCGCCGTCTTCCACCTGGCGCGGGTGGCCGGCATGTCGATCGACGAGATCGACCACCTGTTCAACCGCGGCTCGGGCATGAAGGGCCTGGCCGGGGACAACGACATGCGCGAGGTGTGGAAGCGTATCGGCGCCGGTGAGCAGGAGGCCCGCGAGGCCATGGACATCTACCTGCACCGCCTCGTGAAGTACGTGGGCGCCTACACCGCCGTCATGGGTGGTCTGGACGCCCTGACCTTCACCGCCGGTATCGGCGAGAACGACGCGAACCTGCGCCGTGAGCTCGGCGAGCGCCTGGCCTACATGGGCGTGAAGATCGACCAGGAGGTCAATGAGACCCGCTCCGACGAGCCGCGGGTCATCTCCACGCCGGACTCGAAGGTCACGGTGCTCGTGGTGCCCACCAACGAGGAGCTCGCCATCGCCCGACAGTCGCTCACCCTCATCTGAGCCGCTCCTAGAACGCGCACAAGGGACTGACGTCGAGCCGTCCCGGGCCCGAACATCATTAGGTGCCGCAGCCACCCCCATTGGGGAAGGCTGCGGCACCGTCATCGTCCCCCAGGGGTGACAAACAGGCCGTCGACGGTGCGCGCGCCTCCTCCCGGAGGCTTCCATGGAGTCATGAGCAACGCACCTATCACCGCACCGATCATCAACCGCACGCCACGACCCCCTGCCCCTCCAGCAACACCCCTCCCCCGGACCGCGGCCACGAACGGGAACACGCCGGTTCCTGCCCCGGTTCGGCAACCTGCCGCCCCCTTCGTCGCGGCCCCGGCCGCACCCGGCGCCGCGCCCGCCCCGGCCGCCCTCCCTCCATCGAAGGGACTCGTGGTGACCACGGAGGGACTGACCCGCACCTACAACGGCGTCAACGCCGTCGACGGGTTGAACCTATCAGTGCCCGCGGGCGGCATCTACGGCTTCCTGGGCCCCAACGGCGCCGGCAAGTCCACCACGATGAAGCTCCTGCTGGGTCTGACCCGCCCGACGTCGGGCAGCATGAGTGTCCTGGGACGCCCGGTCAGCCAGCGCCACCCCCTGCCGCCGGGAACCATCGGCTCCCTCATCGAGGGCCCCTCCTACTACCCGAGCCTGACCGGCAAGGAGAACCTGGCCATGGTGGCCTCCTACCTGGGGCTGGCCTCCAACCGCATCCAGCACGCCCTGGCCACCGTCAACCTCATCGGGCAGGAGAACAAGCAGGTCAAGCACTACTCCATGGGAATGAAACAGCGCCTGGGTCTGGCCATGGCACTGCTGTCGAACCCGGCCCTCATGCTCCTGGACGAGCCGACCAACGGGCTCGACCCCGCCGGGGTGGCCGAGATCCGCCAGCTCATCGTCACCCTGGCCCGTCAGGAGGGCGTGACGATCATCGTCTCCTCCCACATCCTGTCCGAGATCGAGCAGATGGCCGACACCGTCGGCATCATCTGCGCCGGACGCCTGCGCTATCAGGGCACCCTGGCCGGACTGCGCGACGAAGGGGTCATCGAGCTACTCGTCTCCGAGCCCGCGGCCGTCGCCGCACTCCTGACCTCCCTCGGCGTGACCCACGAGGTCCGGGACGGTGCCGTGCGCACCCCCATGATGCCCGACGACGTCGTCGGCGAGCTCATCACCCGCATCGTCTCCTCCGGGACGACCATCTACCGGGTCCAGACCGTGCGCAAGACCCTCGAGCAGGCCTTCCTGGAGCTGACCGAGCCGGTCCTGGCCACTCAGCCGTCCCTCGCCTCTCAGGAGATGAACCGATGAGCACCCCAGTGAGTACAGCGGGCCCGGCGGCCACCATGGCCGCGCAGCCAACACCACCGACACAGCACCTGACACAGCTCCCGTCGCGACCGGCGGCGCCGCGCGCACTCCCCTTCTCCCCGCCGAGCAGAGCGTGGACCACCCTGGCCCTCGAGCTGGGCAAGCTGCGCCGCAAGCGCTACTGGCTCATCGCCGCCAGCGCCACCGCCGTGTGCCTGGCATGGTGCAGCATGCTCATCACCCATCGGGCGAGCGGCCCGGTTGCCGCACGCCACGCCACGCTCGCCCTGGATGAGTTCATCCAGATCATCGCCTTCCTCATGCCCATCATCACCGCGGTCCTGGCCTCGCGCATCGTCACCGTGGACACCGAGGAGCGCATGGGGCAGCTGTTGACGGCGCTGGGGCAGAGCCCCCTGACCCGCTACCGGGGCAAGCTGGTCATCGTGATCCTCACGGTCCTGTGCATGGAGACGGCCCTCTTCACACTAGTCACCGTGCTGGCCGGCCCGATCGGGCTGACCGTCACCGGCTCCTACTGGCGCACGCTGCCTCCTGCCCTGGTGGTGGTGGCGTGCTCAACGCTGGCCATCTCCGCGGTCCAGCTGACGCTGTCCACCTGCTTCGACAAGCAGGGCATCGGCCTGGGGGTGGCGGCCATCGGCGGCCTTATCGCCGAGAGCCTGCCCTACGCCTACCTCGGGAAGTTCTCATGGCTGCTGCCCTGGGGCATCGTTCCGGCCGCTACCCCCATTGACACGGTCGCCTCCTACAAGTCCATGCGGGAAATCGGCGACATGACGCTCGCGTCCCAGCCGTGGACCCTGGCGGCGCTCGCCGCGCTGGTTGCGGTCGGGTGGACCGTCGCCGCCCACCTCGTTATCGTCCACCAGGAGAATCACCGATGAGCACCACCGCACCAGTCACACGTTCCACGGCAGGCCGGCCCCTCCGGCCCGCTCAGCACCCGTCAACGCTCCCTAGTCCCTCCGGCCCGTCCACGACGCCGCAACCAACTAACCTGAGCCGGTCTGCTCCACCCGCTCCCCAGTCCCGCCCGTCGGTGCGAGCCGCCTGGTACTGGGAGAACCGCAAGGCCCCCAACCGGTGGTACTGGGTCGCCGTCACCATCCTGTGCTCCCTGGGCTCCCTGTCCGGCTACCTGCAGTACCGCACCTACCGCAGCCAGTTCGAGGCTCAGGGCGTCACCTGGGAGATCACGTGGTCCCAGTCCACGCTCCTGCTCTCGATGCTGTTCCTGCCGCTGGCGCTGGGTGCCTTCGCCGCGCAGATCGCCAGCAATGAGCACCAGGGAAGGAACTGGCAGAGGATGAGCGCCACCGGGCTGGAGACCGCCATGGTTGCGGGCAAGCTGTTGCACGGGCTCCAGGTCGCGGCTCTCACCACCGCGGTCCTGGTCCTGACCACCGCGGTGGCGGGACTCGCCTCGGGCTTCAGCCTGATAGGCCTGGTCGCCTACCTGCCGCGCTTCGCCGTCGTCGCGTTGGGAATGTGGGTCATCCTCACCTTCGTCACCTGGCTGGGCGCGGTCATGACGTCCTTCGCCACCACGATGTCCACGGTGCTGCTGAGCATCATTGCGGGGATGGCGATGCTTCTCGTGGCTCGACCGCTGAGCGTCCTCAACCCCGCAGCCTCACTGACCCGAACCACGTCGGCCATGAGCCCGGGCTACGTGACCTCACTGGGCGCCGCAGCATTCGAGGGCGTCATCTGCCTGGTGTGGGTGGTCCTGCTGGCCCTGGCTCTGCGCCGCGCAGTGAGGCGACAGTCATGAACCACGTTCCCGCAGCGCCTCACTCGGAAGGCGTCTCCCGGGTCCCGCGGACCCTCCTGGACCGGGTGGCTCAGTGGTGGCGCACCAGCACCCTGACCCTGTGGGTGGTGGCCGGCGCCGTGGGCCTCTTCCAGCTGATGGTGCTGAACGTGGCCTCGTACACCTACCCGCACCTGCCCCTGCGAGGCTGGGTCATCGCCTCCCTGCTGCTCGCCGGATCGCTGCTGGCCCGCCGCCGCTGGCCCCTGGCCATCGTCGTCGTCACGAGCCTGGCCTCGGCCGCCGTCGACCTGTGGGGTCCACGTGGTGGACTCAACCTGCTGTCCATGCTGGCTCTCTACACCCTGCTCGTCACCGCCTCCACCCGCGATCGACTCATCGGTTTCAGCATCTGCGCGCTGTGCGCCCTCACTCCCACGACGTTGGCCAAGTGGCCACAGGTGGGTGCCTTGAGCCCTGGGATCTTCACCCTGGTGCTCGTGCTCGCGGTGGCCTCGATCTCCCGCTCACGCCGGGATGCCCTGGAGCACGGGGACGCCCAGCTCGCGGCGCAGTCCGCCGAGCAGCGGCTGGTCGCTCAACGTGACGCCGCTCGTCACCAGACCCGGGTGGCGGCCGAGCTCCACGACTCCGTGGGCCACGCCCTCACCGCGATCATCGCCCTGTCCGAGGGGATGCAGGGGGCCGGCGGCAGCCCGGAGACCGACGAGGCCATCGACATGATGAACGCCCTGGCCCGCGAGGGCCTGGCGGACACCAGACGCGCTGTCTCCTCACTCCAGACCGCACCGGCTCCCTCCTACGACGTCGACACCGCCTGGGACCCAACCGGCCAAGTCGCGGAACACCAGCGGGCCCCCGGGGGCTCACCCGGCTGGGACCGGCTCACCGACCTGCTGACCACGGTGAGAGCCACCGGTATCAGTGCGGCTCTCACCGAGACCGGGAGGCGTCCCCGCGGCACCGCGGGCAGTCAGGTCCTCGGGGAGGTCGTCTATGTCGTCGTCCGGGAGGCTCTGACCAACGTCATGCGCCACGCTAAGGGCGCCACACGCGTCGTCATCTCCCTGGACCACGACCAGGCCTCCACACGGATCACCGTGTCCGACGACGGTCGTGGCGCTCAGACCGGCCCAGGAGACGACGGTCCCGGCTCGACGCAGGCGTCGCCCGTGGCCGGCCACGGACTGGCCAACCTGGCGGCCATGGTCGGTGAGCACGGTGGCACGATGTCCGCCGGCCCCACGACCGATCAGGGCGCATCCGGCTGGGTGCTGCACGCCCTCGTCCCCTTCCCGGAAGGTGCGCCGCGATGAGTCCATCCGCCCCCTCCGGGCCTGGCACCGGGGGCTCATCGAGCAGCCGCACCCCGATCACGGTGATGATCGTCGATGACCAGCGAGCCACCCGCATGGGTTTGTCCCTCATCATCAACCGGGCCGACGACCTGCGGGTCACGGCCCAGGCCGCCCACGGCCAGGACGCCCTCGACCAGCTCGCAGCCCTGCTTCAGGAGCGCCGGACACTACCCGACGTCGTCCTCATGGACGTGCGCATGCCCGTGCTCAACGGGATCGATGCCACGGCGCGCATCTCCCAGCTCTACCCCTCGATCCGGGTCCTGGTGCTGACCACCTACGACCAGGACGAGTTCGCCTTCGGGGCGCTGTCAGCCGGCGCCTCCGGCTTCCTGCTCAAGGACACCCGCACGGCCGACCTCCACCAGGCGCTGCGGGCGGTCAGCTCCGGGGACGCGATCCTCACTCCGCGCATTACCCGCGAGCTGCTCAACCGGCACATGCTCAGTCCCGTCACCTCACCCCGGCAACGCGCGGCACGACAACGTCTCGACGATCTCAGCCCCCGTGAACGCGAGGTGGCCGACCTGGTGGCCCAGGGGCTGACGAACGCGGAGATCGCTCAGCGCCTCGTCCTGGCCCCGGACTCGGTCAAGAAGAACGTCACCCGGATCCTGACCAAGCTGGACCTGCGCGACCGGGTCCAGCTCGTCATCCTCATGCGCGACGCCCAGTCCTGAGCCTCCGCCCCCGTCCCCTCAGGCCGCGGTGGCAAGGGCCGGGGCCAGAGCCGGCTGCTGCGCCGGAGCCCGGTAGATGAGGCGGGACTGGGCCAGGTAGTTGACGACGAAGAGCGTGGAGTCCACAAGTACCTTGGCCAGCCACAGGGGCGCGCCGGCGCCGGTGAGGACCGCGATGCCGGCGTAGGACGTCGCCGCGACCCCGCCCTGGACCGCCGCGTAGCCGCCGGCCGAGCGCCAGAAGTTCTCCGGGCCCGCTCCGAACAGGCGCCGATTGAGCAGGAAACCCAGGGTGCAGGAGACGATCCTGGCTCCGACGACGGCGTAGAGGACCGAGTCGGTCAGCGAGTTGAGGATGAGGACCAGCGCGTAATCGACGCTCCAGCCGGTGAAGGACACGGCGGCGAAGAGGACGACCGTGGGGATGCGGCGGCGCAGGCGGGCCAGGCGGCTCAGGATCGTCGGGCGGGCAGCGGGGAGGGCGGGGCTCGTCGTCATGGCAGCAAGCCTCGCCGGAGGGCTTATGCCACGTGTTTGATGGACCTGTGCCGTTTCTGTGAGAGACGGTCACCGGGGTCCTGCGGACACCGCGTCCGGCTCCTCCGCCTCAGAACAGGGCGTCGGTCTGCGGCGCGGCGGGGGTGCTCGACGACGCCGCACTCGGCGACTGCGCCGTCCCCAGGCTCCCAGGTGCCCGGCCGCCGCGGGTCCAGCCCGGCCCCGAGGGCACCGGACGACCCTGCTGGAAGGCGGTGGCGGCGCCCCGGGCCCGGGAGTCGGCGGCCTCGTTCATGGGGTGGCCGACGTGTCCGCGCACCCACTCGAAGCGCACGGTGCGACCCGCGAGCGCAGCGTCGAGGTCCTTGACGAGGTCGGCGTTGAGGACGGGCTTGCCGTCGGCCTTGCGCCAGCCGCGCTTCTTCCAGCCGTGGCGCCACTTCGTCAGAGAGTTGATGACGTACTGGGAGTCGCACTGGATGAGGAGCTCCTCGCCGGCGAGGCCGGCGGCCTCGGTGGCTCGCAGGAGCTCGAGGACGGCGGTGAGCTCACCGCGGTTGTTGGTCGAGCTCTCCCAGCCTCCGGCGGCCCAGCAGTCATCGTCCACGTACCAGGCCCAGCCGGCCGGTCCCGGGTTGCCCAGGGAGGAGCCGTCGGCAGCAGCAGTCAGCGTCATGGAGGGCACTCTACCCAGCCTCCCCGGTGCGCCCCGGACAGGCTCGACCACCCGTGCCGTGATCGGTACCATGCTAACCTGCCAGACAGCAAGAATGATCTTGCCACCTGAAACATATCCCCCGAGAGGTACACCGATGTCCTCCACGCTGCATGCTCTATCAGCCTCGTCAGCGGCTTCCGGCACACTCATCGCCGCACGCTGGTACGACTACATCCCCATCGCGATCTACTTCGCCTTCGTCATCGGCGTCGGGCTCATCGCCCGCGCTAAGGCGGCCACGGCCGATGGTTTCCTCACCTCGGGCCGGTCCCTGCCGGCCTGGGTGACCGGTATCGCCTTCGTCTCGGCGAACCTCGGTGCCGTCGAGATCATGGGAATGTCCGCCAACGGCGCCGAGTACGGCATGCCGACCTTCCACTACTTCTGGATCGGTGCGGTCCCGGCCATGATCTTCCTGGGTCTGGTCATGATGCCGTTCTACTACGGCTCCAAGGTGCGCTCAGTGCCCGAGTTCATGCTCAAGCGCTACGGCACCGCCGCGCACCTGGTCAACGCGATCAGCTTCGCCCTGGCCCAGCTGCTCATCGCCGGCATCAACCTGTACCTGCTGGGCAAGATCATGAACTGGCTGCTGGGCTGGCCCCTGTGGGTGGGGCTCATCGTGGCCGCCGTCATCGTCTTCTCCTACATCACCATGGGAGGGCTCTCTGCGGCGATCTACAACGAGGTCCTCCAGTTCTTCGTCATTGTGGCGGCCCTGCTGCCCCTGACCCTCATCGGACTGCACCGCGTGGGCGGCTGGCACGGTCTGACCGACAAGATCACCGACGCCGCCAAGCTCGCCGGCACAGACCCGGCTCAGCAGCTGCACTCCTGGCCCGGCAACTCGATCTCCGGCTTCGACTCCAACCTCATGTCGGTGATCGGCCTGGTCTTCGGCCTGGGCTTCGTGTTGTCCTTCGGCTACTGGACGACGAACTTCGTCGAGGTGCAGCGGGCCATGGCCTCGGACTCGATCTCCGCGGCCCAGTCGACCCCGATCATCGGCACCTTCGTCAAGATGTTCGTGCCCTTCCTCGTCATCGTCCCGGGCATGGTCGCCGGCGTCATGGTCACGGAGGTCCAGCAGCTCAAGTCCGGGGCCAACACGAGCTACCAGTACAACGACGCGGTCCTCTACCTCATGCGCGACCTGCTGCCCAACGGTCTGCTGGGTCTGGCGATCACGGGTCTGCTGGCCTCCTTCATGGCGGGTATGGCGGCGAACATCTCCGCCTTCAATACCGTGTGGGGTGTGGACATCTACCAGCACTACCTCAAGAAGGACGCCGACGACGCCCACTACCTCAAGGTCGGCAAGCTCTCGACCCTGACGGCCTCCGTGGTCGCGATCTTCACAGCGATCATCGCCGCGAGCTATCCCAACCTCATGGACTACCTCCAGATACTGTTCTCGATGTTCAACGCGCCGCTGTTCGCGACCTTCATCATCGGGATGTTCTGGAAGCGGGCCACCTCGCAGGCCGGTTGGATCGGCCTCGTCGGCGGAACCCTGGGTTCCCTGGCGGTCAACATCCTCGTCAAGTACGAGTTCCTGGTCCTGCCGGGGCAGGGCGGCGCCTTCCTCGCGGCGGGCGTGGCCTTCTCGGTCGACGTCGTCATCACGGTGCTGGTCTCCCTGGTCACTGAGCCGAAGCCCGACTCCGAGCTCAAGGGCTTCGTGTACGCCCTGACCCCCAAGAGCGAGCGCACCGACCCGCACCTGCACGAGCTGCCCTGGTACCGCCGTCCAATCCCGCTGGGGATCATCGCCGGGGCCCTGGTCATCACGCTCAACAGCATCTTCCACTAGACCCGCTCGGACACACGAAGGAGAACACTCATGAGCAATCGTTCACTCACGGACATCCGGGCGGTCATCACCGGTGCTCTGGGACTCATCGGCCTCTACCTGGTGGTGTGCTCGGTCCTGTTCAACAGCGCCGAGGAGATGAGCAAGACCGGCGGTATCAACGCCAACCTGTGGTCGGGCCTGGGTCTGCTGGCCATCGCAGCGGGCATGGGCCTGTGGTGGTGGATCAAGCCGAACCCCTCCGGTGGCGAGCAGGACTGAGACTGGCGGGGCCGCACTGAGCCCGCACCAGTGAGGGCCGCCTGCCCCATCACGGCCAATCGGATCGACGGCGTCGCCGCAGCCTCCCGCTGCGACGGCGCCGTCGGCGTGGCCGCGCACGGGCTTCCGACCTCACACGGTCAGAAGATCCGTCTCCAGAGCACCGGCTACCGCGAAGGGGACGCGCCGGTGTCCATGCCGGTCGCCAGCCCCATGAGGACCAGGCCGACGACGGCGGCCACCACGCCCGCGACCACCACCGTGCGTTCCCGGCCGGTGCGCTTCTCCCCCAGGATGGTCAGGCCGCCGAGGGTGGCCAGGACGAAGCCGAGCTGGGAGAGGGTGAAGCCGGAGGCGACACCCACGGCCGCCGTCGAGCGCAGCATGAGGGCGTTACCAACCGCCCACAGGCCCCCGGCGAGCGCGGCCGGCACGATCCGCGGGCCCCGTAGGGGCGCGCGCCGCGGCAGGATGAGGGCGCACAGGCCAGCACCGGCCAGCAGTCCCAGCCCCATGGGCCCGACGGCGTGGGCCGAGGGCACCTCCACGGCGCGCAGCAGCGAGGGGTAGGAGCCGTAGAGGACGGCTGAGGCGGCGGTGGCCAGTAGGCCGTCGCGTCGCTGTGCAGCCGTGGGACCGGGGCCGGTGCGCTCCTGCCAGGAGCAGGCGGCGGCGCCGAGCATGATGAGTGCGAGCGCCACCATTCCTAGGACCAGGGCCCCGGGAGCACGCCACTCACCGAAGAGGCTCACGCCCAGGGTGGCGTTGAGCAGGAGCTGGAGGGCCGTGGTCAGTGGCATGGTGCGGCTGACGCCCCAGGCGCGGAAGGCCCACAGGACGAAGACCTGCCCGCCGGTCCACATGAGTCCGCAGGCCGCACCCCACATGGTGGCGCGCAGGGACCAGGGTGAGCCGAGCATGGCGGCGCACCCGAGCGAGACGGCTCCGGCTCCCACCATGACCGCGGTGTTCTGGCGGCGGATGTCGGTGGGGAAGGCTCCGAGAAGAAGGGAGAGTGCCCCGAACAGCAGGGAGGGCACGAGGGCGATGGCGATATTCATGGCGGGTCCTCGGCGCTCTTCGTCACAGGTGCTTGGTCAGTGTCCCAACACGAACGGGGCGCGCTCCACAGTGGAGCGCGCCCCGCCGGCTGGGCCTGTTCTCAGGCGTCCAGGTCGGTCTCCAGGAGGGCCTTGAGGTCCTCGAGAGCGGCCTCGGCGCCGTCGGCGTCGGAGGCCAGGGTGACGACGTCACCGAAGCCGGCGCCCAGGGTCATCACACCGAGGATGGAGGAGGCGTCAACCGCAGCGCCGCCCTCCTTGGCGATGGTGACCGGGACGCCCTTCTCAGCGACGGCCTTGACGAAGGTGGCAGCGGGACGGGCGTGCAGACCGACCTTGGAAGCGATAGTGGCGGTGACCTGGGCCATGTGAAGCTCCTTGTGACATGTGGGGGCTAACGGAGCGGGAGCCGGATCATGCCCCCGCCCCGGTATGAGCAGCGCAGCGGCTGCCGTCCCGGCTGAGACTACCCGAGATCACGGCTCTGTTGCACTGTTCCACCCCTTCAAAAGCGAGGTTTGTCGTGGCGGCACTCGCTCAAGAACCGGTGGAGCCGGTGTAGGGCGCCAGGACGACCTCGACCCGCTGGAGCTCCTTGACGTCCGCATATCCGGTGGTGGCCAGAGTGCGGCGCAGGGCTCCCATGAGGTTGAGCGTGCCGTCGGCGCGGTCGGAGGGGCCGTTGAGGATCTCGGCCATGGTGCCGACCGTGCCCACATGGCTGCGGAAGCCCCGCGGCAGGCGCTCATGACGGGCCTCGGCGCCCCAGTGGTAGCCGCCGCCGGGAGCCTCCTCGGCCCTGGCCAGGGCGGCCCCGAGCATGACGGCGTCCGCGCCGCAGGCGATGGCCTTGACGACGTCGCCGGAGTTGCCCACCGAACCGTCGGCGATGACGTGGACGTAGCGGCCCCCGGACTCGTCGAGGTAGTCGCGCCGAGCCCCGGCGACGTCGGCCACGGCGGTGGCCATGGGCATGTGCAGCCCCAGGACCTGGCGTACGGAGGAGGAGGCGCCGCCGCCCTGCCCCACGAGGACTCCGGCCGCGCCGGTGCGCATGAGGTGGAGGGCGGCGGTGTAGGTGGTCACCCCGCCGACGACCACGGGCACGTCGAGCTCGTAGATGAAGCGCTTGAGGTTGAGGGGCTCAACGGCTCCGGAGACGTGCTCGGCCGACACGAAGGAGCCGCGGATGACCATGAGGTCCACGCCCGCCTCGACCACGGTACGCCAGTGACGCTGCGTCTGGGCGGGGCTGAGTCGCCCGGCGACGACGACGCCGGAGGCACGGATCTGGGTGAGCCGCTCGGTGATGAGCTCGGGTCTGACCGGAGCGCGGTAGACCTCCTGCAGGACGCTGGTGGCCCGGGACGGATCGGCCTGGCGGATGCGCTCGAGGGCTTCGGTGGGGTCCTCGTAGCGGGTCCACAGCCCCTCCAGGTCGAGCACGCCGATCCCGCCCAGACGCCCCACCATGATGGCGGTCTCGGGGCTCATCACCGAGTCCATGGGGGAGGCCATGACCGGCAGGTCCACGTGGTAGGCGTCGATCTGCCAGCCCACGCGCACCTCGGAGGTGTCTCGAGTACGGCGTGCCGGCACCAGGGCGATGTCGTCGAAGGAGTAGGCGCGCAGGGCGCGCTTGGAGCGTCCGATCTCGACCTCTGTGCTCATGGCCCGATCCTAGTGGGCCCAGCCCGGTATCGACCGGACCGACCGGCGGGGCGGCCACGCGCACGGGGGCACCGGACGCCGGCCGAGGCGCACTGGTGCTGGCGTATTGATGTCGTAGCCCGGTGGCATGCTGTCCCCATGAGCACCCCGCACTCCTCCTCCGTGCCCGACGACGCCGCCACCGGCCCTTCCGCCTGGCCCTTCGGTCCCCTGCTCGGATTCGACACCGAGACCACCGGAGTGGATCCCTCCGGGGACCGCCTGGTCACGGCGGCGCTGGTCTGGCGGGCGGCGCCCCAGGCCGATGGAGACCGGCCGCAGTCCGTGACCACGTGGCTCGCTGATCCCGGCGTGGAGATCCCCGAGGCCGCCTCCGCGGTCCACGGTGTGACCACCGAGAGGGCACGAACCGAGGGGCGGCCGGTGACCGAGGTGCTGGCGGAGGTCAGTGAGCATCTGGTGGCTGCGATGACGGCCGGCACCCCGGTTGTCGCCTTCAACGCCTCCTACGACCTGACTCTCATGGAGGCCGAGCTCGCTCGCCACGGACTGCCCACGATGCGCTCGCGCCTCGGCCGCGAGCTGGGGCCCATCGCCGACCCGCTGGTCCTGGACCGGGCCGTGGATCGCTACCGCCGGGGCAAGCGCCGCCTGGGGGACCTCTGCGAGGTCTACGGCGTGCGCGTCGACGAGGCCCTGCACACCGCGGAGGTGGATGTGGCCGCCACTCTCGATGTGCTCGAGGCCCTGGCCGGGGTCCACCCGCAGATCCTGGAGCTCGACCCCGGTGAGCTCGTGGCCTTCCAGGCCCGAGCCCACCGCACCTGGGCGGAGTCCTTCAACAAGTGGCTGGCGCGCCAGAATCCTTCACGGACGCCGGCCCAGACCGCTTGGCCCCTGCCGGACTCCCCCACGTACTGAGTCCCTCCGAACTCACCCGCCGCACAACCGGCGAGGGGCGTTCAACGCGGGGAGCCGGCCGGATCACTCCGGCCGGCTCCCCGCGCGGCAGTGCGTGCTGAGTCTGTCGGGACAGCTGGGGCTGCTGGCGCCTCAGGCCCCGTCTCGCCCGGTGTAGTTGGGGGCCTCGACGGTCATCTTGACGTCGTGGGGGTGGGACTCCTTGAGGCCGGCACTCGTGATCCGCACGAACTGCCCGCGCTCCTTGAGCTCGGGGATCGTGCGCGCACCCACGTAGAACATGGACTGGTGCAGCCCGCCCATGAGCTGGTAGACGACGTCGCCCAGTGCTCCGGAGTAGGGGACCTGTCCCTCGATGCCCTCGGGGACGATCTTGGAGTCGGAGGAGACATCGGCCTGGAAGTAGCGGTCCTTGGAGTAGGAGGTGCGTCCACGCGAGCTCATGGCGCCCAGCGAGCCCATGCCGCGGTAGCGCTTCCACTGCTTGCCGTTGACGAAGACGAGGTCACCGGGCGACTCCGTGCAGCCTGCCAGCAGGGAGCCGAGCATGACCGTCTCCGCACCGGCCACCAGGGCCTTGGCGATGTCACCGGAGTACTGCAGACCACCGTCGGCGATGAGGGGGACCCCGGCGGGCTTACAGGCGCGGGCGGCCTCGTAGATGGCCGTCACCTGGGGCACCCCCACGCCTGCGACGACGCGCGTGGTGCAGATGGACCCCGGTCCCACTCCCACCTTGACGGCGTCGGCACCGGCGTCGATGAGTGCCTGGGCGCCCTCACGGGTGGCGACGTTGCCGCCGATGACCTCGATGCCCTGGAAGGCGGAATCGGACTTGAGGCGCGAGATCATCTCCAGCGCCAGCTTGGCGCCGCCGTTGGCGGTGTCGACGATGAGGACGTCCACGCCGGCGTCGGCCAGGGCCCCGGCGCGCTCCCACGTGTCTCCCCAGTAGCCGATGGCGGCCCCCACTACGAGACGCCCCTCGGCGTCCTTGGTGGCGTGGGGGTACTGCTCGGTCTTGACGAAGTCCTTGACGGTGATGAGACCGGTGAGGCGCCCCTCGGCATCGACGAGGGGCAGCTTCTCGATGCGGTGCTCAGCCAGGAGCGCCTTGGCGTCCTCCCGGGAGATGCCGGTCGCGCCGGTGATGAGGCGATCACGCGGCGTCATGCACTCGCGCACGGTCAGGCTCGCCCAGCGCTCCGGGGGGACGAAGCGCAGATCGCGGTTGGTGATGATCCCCTGAAGGTTGCCTCCCGCGTCGACGACAGGAAGGCCGGAGACCTTGTAGTGGCCGCAGAGCTCGTCGAGCTGGGCGATGGTGGCGTCCGGGCCAACGGTCACCGGGTCGGTGACCATTCCGGACTCCGAGCGCTTGACGCGTCGCACCTGCTGAGCCTGGTCCTCGATGGACAGGTTTCGGTGGAGGATGCCAATACCACCCTGACGAGCCATGGCAATAGCCATGTCCGACTCGGTGACCGTGTCCATCGCGGCCGAGAGCAGCGGGGTGGCCAGGCCGATCCTCGGGGTCAGTCTGGAGGTCGTATCGACCTCGGAGGGGATGACGTCGGTCAGCCTGGGCAGCAGGAGCACGTCGTCGTAAGTGAGTCCGGTGGGGGCAAAGACGTCAGGGCTGGTGATCGAGTCGCTCACGGGAACATCGTAGGACGACCTGACCGCCCTGTGCATATCCGCCGGTACCGGCCTGTCCGCACCACCGGCCCACTCGTGCCATCGAGCCGTCCGGCACTGAAGCGTCCGGAGGGGTGAGGCCGAGCGGCCGACCCGACACCCGACACAGCACCCGGCCGGACGGCGAGACCATCGCGGCAAGGTGACGCGCGCCCCAAAATAAAGCGACAATGAATGCGGAACGTTTCAGAAAAAAGATGCTCTTCATGCATACATCATTCACAAAACGTTTCTGCTATTCGAGCGTCATATTCTGGCGCACGTTTTCAGACAGCCGGAATGCGTTCACTCAGCAAATCTGGAGAAAATTTCATTGTGAGATAGAATGATTCTTCTTGATTAACGCACCGCGCGATCTTATCGTTAGGTATAGCGCATCAAGTTCGGTGTGCCCGACCGCCATACCCAAAGGAGGGGAGGGAGACAATGCACGACTCATCACGTCTGCCCGGCCCGATCTCCACCCTCTGGGAGTGGCAGTACCGGGGGGCCTGCCTCGGCATGGACTCCTCGGTTTTCTTCCATCCCGAAGGAGAGAGAGGCGGTTCCCGTCGACGACGGGACGAACGAGCAAAGGCCATTTGTCAGGACTGCCCCGTCCTGGAGGAGTGCCGGGACCACGCCCTGAGCACTCGCGAGCCCTATGGCGTCTGGGGAGGCATGAGCGAGGAGGAGCGGCGCGCTTACTACGAGCAGCAGGCACGCCGTTTCGCCAACGAACCGGCCTGACGCTCCGCCCTGTGTCAGGGAATCGACAGCACGGACGTTCCCAACTCAACATCCAGACAATCGTCCGGACACGGCGCACACATGCAGCAGGTACTGCGCGCGCATACTGAAAGGGGAGGCACTCTGGAGTGCCTCCCCTTTCAGCGTGCCGTGGCGCCGGGCGACGCACACGACCTCAACGGGTCACTTGGTGACGACCGCCAGGACGTCGCGCGCCGACAGGATGAGGTAGTCCTCACCGGCGTAGCTGACCTCGGTGCCCCCGTACTTGGAGTAGATGACGACGTCACCCTCGGCGACGTCAACGGGCACGCGGTTGCCGGAGTCATCGACGCGGCCCGGGCCCACGGCCACGACCTTGCCCTCCTGGGGCTTCTCCTTGGCGGTGTCGGGGATGACCAGGCCGGATGCGGTGGTCTGCTCGGCCTCAGCGGTCTGAACGACGATGCGGTCCTCGAGCGGCTTGATGGAGATCGACATCGGAGACCTCCTCCTTCTCTTCAACGTGCAGTAGAACGGCTTGTTCGCCCTCCCCAGGCGTGCCCGACCGCCGTCGCGGGGGTCGGTCCGGCACGATGCAGGAGTGCGAGTCGCAGAAGGTGCCCGCCTGCGTCCCAGGACCGGGCGAGCACCCCGCTGCGCCTGACGGAGAATCTACGACGGCGTTAGCACTCAGTCAACGCGAGTGCCAAAACGTGGCGGTGGTTTCGCCATGGGCGTCAGCCCTCGTCAGCGTCGGTGCTCCCGGGTCCAGACGATGGCCTCCCCGACGCTCGTCTCTCGGCGCCCCAGAGTCGGGTCTCGTCGGGAGACGACATCGATGACGGCCTTGATCGCCGCCGGGCGCTCGCGTATCCAGCTGACCGTCCACCCGATGCGGTCGCTGCGGGCCCGCGAGTCTCCGACACCGTCGACGTCGACGCCGACCGAACGGCAGATGGCGACCGCGCGCGGCTCATGGAAGTCCTGGGTCACGAGCAGCGCCCGCTCGATCCCGAAGATCCTGCGCGCCCGCACGCAGGTGTCGTAAGTGTCGAAGCCCGCGTAGTCCACGGCGATCGCCTGATCGGGGATCCCTTTGGAGACGAGGTACCTGCGCATGACAGTGGGTTCGTCATAGCCGGCACGCCGGTTGTCCCCGGAGACCAGGATCGCCTCGACGCGACCGCCGGTGTAGAGGTCGGCGGCGGCGTCGAGGCGGTGGGCCAGCCAGGGAGAGGGCTGCCCGTCGGCGTGAACGGCCGCTCCCAGGACGATCGCCACCGGCGCCCTGGCGGCCTCACCGTCACCGTCGCTCCCACCGGTGATCTCGATATGCCCGGCGCTGACGGTCCATGCCCAGACACTGGCCCCGGCTGTCAGAAGGGCCGCAGCACCCATGACTGCCAGCGAGATCCGCACCAGTCGTCGCACAAGCACCCGGGGACGGACCGCAGCGCCAGGACTCTGCGATGCGTTCACCTCGTCATCCTTGTGCTCTGTGACGGCGTCGCCCCCGTGAGGGGCGGAGAGTCGAGGCTCCTCCTCAGTCATCAGGCACCCGCCCACCTTCCCGTCCAGCGCTACCCGGCCCCGTAGGCGTACAGGACCTCGACCCACAACCCTACCCACCCGGCTGCCCGACAGAATCCCTCCGCCCCTCTCAGACCCTTCCCGCTCCACCCAGTGAACATCACGCCCACTGGCAGGTTCTCCATGGAATGATTCGGGGTGATGGCTGAGAACCACGTCGCGCTCCTTCTGACCCCCGAGGGCTGGGAGCTTCTGTCCTCCCTGCCCCCCTACGACCCGTCCGAGGCCCTGTCCCTGGGACGCTCCCTGCGCGAGGAGGGCCACTCCCCTGCCCTGGTGGCGGCCGCACTGACGCAGCAGCGCCTGCGCGAGCGGGCCGCGGCGAAGTTCGGGCCCTTCGCCCAGCAGATGCTCTTCACCGCCGACGGCCTGGAGCAGGCCACCCGGCTGGCGGTCGCGGCTCATCATGCAGCCCGTTACGCGGCCGCGGGCGTGTCGAAGGTCGCGGACCTGGGCTGCGGGATCGGTGGCGACGCCGTCGCCCTGGCCGGGCTCGACCTGCCAGTGCTCGCCGTCGACCGCGATGAGGCCGCGGCCGCTCTGGCCACCATCAACCTCATGCCCTTCCCCCACGCGAGCGTCGAGTGCGCCGACGCCCTGGAGATCGACCTGGTCGAGCGCGGGGTCGACGCCGTCTTCGCCGACCCCGCCCGCCGCGCCGACGGGCGGCGCATCACCGACCCGGAGCAGTGGTCACCGGCCCTGTCGCAGGTACTCGCGCTGCGTGAGTCCGTGCCCGCCCTCGGCGTCAAGGCCGCTCCCGGCATCGACCACGCCGCGCTGCCGGCGGATGCCCACGCCCAGTGGGTGAGCGTGGACGGCGACGTCGTCGAGGCGGCCATCTGGTGCGGACCGTTGGCACCGGAGGGGCCCGGGCGCTCCGCCCTGATCCTGCGCTCAGGGACGGATGGTGCGAGCGCCTGCACGTTGGTCGATCCCAGCACCACCGATCCCTCGCAGCCGCCGGTCCAGGTCGACCCGATCGGCTCGCCCGACGACCTGGGCAGCATTATCCACGTTCCCGACGGCGCCGCCGTGCGCGCCGGACTCGTCGCCCACCTCTGTGAGACCCTGGACGCCAGGCCTGTGGGGCCCCGGATCGGCTACCTCACGGGAGAGCGTCTCCCCGATGAGTCGACCGCCCCCTTCGTGCGCTCCTTCCGGCTCACCGAGGTCCTGCCGCTACGGCTCAAGGCCCTGCGGGCCCGTGGCCGCGAGCTCGGTATCGGACGCCTGGAGATCCTCAAGCGCGGAGTCGATGTCTCCCCCGACGCGCTGCGCGCCTCGCTGAGGCTCAGCGGTCAGGAGTCGGAGACCTGGATCCTGACCCGGGTGGGAGACAAGGCGAAGGGCGCCGTTCTCGTCGTCGAACCGATCGCCGGCGCCTCATCGGCGCACTCGCCGACGTGACAGACCCCTTCCAGCGACGAGAGACCATCCCCGTCAGCGCCCACGAGGGACCTGAGGAACCGAGGAGACCAGGACATGCAGGACACGACTGACATGACGAGCCCGAGCGCCGCGTCCGCCGACGCTCAGCTGCCGCCGGCCCGCCGCCCCCAGTCCCTCCCCTTCGCCAGCTCGGCCCGCTCCACGCTGGGGGTGGAGTGGGAGCTGGCGCTCATCGACCGAGACAGTCTCGACCTGCGCCAGTGCGCCGAGGAGATCCTCCAAAAGGTGGGCCCGGACCCGCACGTGCATGGCGAGATGATGCTCAACACCATCGAGCTGGTCTCCGGGGCACGTAGGACCGTGGCCGAGTGCATGGAGGACATCGCTCTCGCCTTCGACCGCGTCCTTCCGGTCACCGACCCGCTGCGCGTGGATCTGGCCTCAGCCGGAACCCATCCCTTCGCGGACCCGTTGGTGCAGAAGGTGACCAACGCCGAGCGCTACGCCCGCCTGGTGGACCGCACCCGGCTGTGGGGCCACCAGATGCTCATCTTCGGCACCCACGTGCACGTCGGCGTCGAGGACCGGGCCAAGGTCCTTCCGATCCTCAAGGCCCTGCTCACGCGCACCGCCCATCTGCAGTGCCTGAGCGCCTCCTCACCCTTCTGGGCGGGGGCGGACACGGGCTATGCGGACAACCGGGCCATGATGTTCCAGCAGCTGCCCACCGCCGGTGCACCCGAGCAGTTCAGCACCTGGGAGCAGCTGGAGAGCTACACCGGGGACCTGGTCCACACCGGCGTCATCGAGGACTTCACCGAGATCCGTTGGGATGTGCGCCCCTCCCCTCGACTGGGGACTATCGAGGTGCGGGCCTGCGATGCCGCCACGAACCTGACCGAGCTGGCCGGGATCGCGGCGCTGACCCAGTGCCTCGTGGAGTCCTTCTCCCGCACCCTGGACCGGGGCGAGGAGCTCGATGCGATGCCGGACTGGTACGTCGCCGAGAACAAGTGGCGCTCGGCCCGTTACGGCATGGACGCGATCCTCATCGTCAACTCAGACGGCGAGGAGGAGCTCGTGGGTGACACCGTTGAGCGGATGCTCACCGAGCTCGCTCCCGTCGCCGAGGACCTCGGCTGCGCCGCCGAGCTGGAATCCGTGCGCGCCACGTTGGAGTCGGGGGCCTCCTACCAGCGTCAGATCGCCGCGGTCAGAGCCTACGACGGGCAGAGGGAGGCGGCCGTCAGGCTGCTGCTGGCAGAGGCCCGTGCAGGCAGGCCCCTGCGCCCCACCGAGGTGCTCTCGCTGGCGGCCAAATCCTGACCCGCCCCTCCCGCGTGTTTCTCCTCTAGACGAGGGACCAACCGCGCGCCCGGGTGCGCTGCTCCCAGAAGCTGCGGTAGGGCCCCTCGAGGGACACGAGCTCATCGTGGTGCCCGTGCTGGGCGACGTGCCCGGCGTCGTCGAGGACGACGACCTGGTCGGCGGCGGCGATCGTCTCGAGCTTGTGGGCGATGACGATGAGGGTCGAGGCGCGTCGCAGCTCCTGCATCGCGGCGACGATGTTGGCCTCGTTCTCAGCGTCCAGCGCACTGGTGGCCTCATCGAGCAGGACGATCGGTGCGCGCTTGAGCAGGGCGCGGGCGATGGAGACGCGCTGGCGCTCACCGCCGGACAGGGCTCGTCCGCCCTCTCCCACGCGCGTGTCCCAACCGTGGGGCAGACGGTCGACGATCTCCGTGACGCCGGCGAGCCCCGCGGCCCACCGCACCTGGGCGTCGTCGGCCGCGGGGTCGCCGATGCGGATGTTGGCGGCCAGGGTGTCGTCGAAGAGGTAGACGTCCTGGAAGACCATGGAGAGCTGCTCCATGAGCTGGGCGGTCGGCATGTCACGCACGTCGGCGCCGCCGACTCTCACGGCTCCCGAGCCCACGTCCCAGAAACGGGCGACGAGGCGGGCGATGGTCGTCTTGCCGCTGCCGGAGGGACCCACGATCGCGCACATGGTGCGCGCGGGCACACTCATCGATACTCCGGACAGGACGGGAGCATCGGCGCGGTAGCCGAAGACGACGTCGTCGAGCTCGACGGTCCCGGGCTCGGCCAACGCAATGGGGTCCTGCGGCTCGGTCATGAGCTCGGCGTCCATGACGGCGTCGAGGTGGTTCATCATCTGGCGCCGCTCCTCCATGCCCATCACGGAGGCCCCGATGTCGTCGAGCATAGTGGTGAAGCGCAGGCACATGCCGATGACGGCGATGGACGCCAGCGTCTCCATGGCGCCGGAGGCGGCCAGTGCGGAGGCCAGGACGATCATGGTGACGACGATGATCTGGCTCAGCGCACCGTTGACAAGGTTGCCGGCGGACTCCCACCACAGGGCGCGTCTGGAGGCGCGGGCTCCGGCGTCGAAGGCGGCTGTGAGGCGGCTGTAGCCGGAGGCGGCCCGGCAGGAGCGCAGGGCCCCCTGACAGCGGGCGAACTCGACGATGCGGGCGGCGAGCTCACGCTCGGCGGGCTCGGAGATGGACTTGCCCCGGTCCAGCAGACGGCGCGAGAGGCGCACGAGTCCGGCGAACAGGGGTGCGGCCGCCGTCAGCAGAAGTCCCAGGCGCCAGTCCCAGGCCCAGGAGCCGACCCCGATGACCACGCATGCGGCTGTCGTGGAGGCGAGCGTGTACATGAAGTGGGCGGCGGACTCCCCCAGTGCTACCATTTCCTGGCTCACGGCCCGCGACAGGGTGCCGGCGGAGTCGGCGGTGAACCAGCGCAGAGGCAGGCGCGCGATCCGGTCGCCCACCGCGTGGTGGACGTCGTGCATGAAGCCCAGCGCGCCTGACATGCCCCTGCGCCGTCCCAGGAAGTCGGAGACGGCCGCGCCGATGCCGACAACGGCCAACACGATGAGCCAACCACCGAAGGACAGCCCCCACCGGGGGGCACCGGTCGCCAGAGCGACCGAGGCTGGCAGCAGCGCCAGAAGCGCGAGCCCCACCAGGAAACCGTTGGCTCCCGCCAGGATGAGGCACCCTCGGGTCTGCTTCCAGGAGGAGTCGGTCATGAGCCGGCGGAAGCGAGACAGCAGGGAGCCCACCGGCCTGGAGGACCCGGTGGGAGAGGACGGGACCGGGAGCGCGGGCCCTGACCGCTCGCCCCGATCGCCGGTCCAGGACGCCGCAAGGTCCTCACTATCGGCTCCGTCGTCGACGGGTACGGGGATGCCCGCCCCGGTCGCGTCGTTACCGTCCGCCCCCGTGGCGTCCTCGAGCTCGCCGGCCTGGCGCAGCAGTGCCCGGTAGTGGGGCTCGTCCACCAGGTCCCGGTGGGTGCCGACGGCGGCGACACGCCCGCCTTCCATGACGACGATGCGGTCGGCGCCGCGCACGGCGGCCGGCCGGTGGGCGATGACCAGGACGGTGCGATCCTTGACCAGGGTGCTCAGTGCCTGCTGGATCTCGGCCTCGGACTCGGGGTCGGCCATGGCAGTGGCCTCGTCGAGCACGATGACGGGGGTGTCCAGCAGGATGGCGCGGGCGATGGCGATGCGTTGCTCCTGCCCGCCGGACAGTGACGTGTCCTGCCCCAGGACGGTGTCGTAGCCCTCCGGCAGCGCCATGATGTCGTCGTGGATACGGGCCACACGGGCGGCGGCGCGCACCTGCTGCAGGTCGGCCTCGGGGCGCCCGAGGGCTATGTTCTCCCGCACGGTGGTGGCGAGCAGCTGGGCGTCCTGGAGAACGAAGGAGACGGTGGAGTACAGGGTGGTCTCATCCATGTCCCGCAAGTCCACCCCGCCGATGCGTATGGCACCGGCATCGGGGTCGGCGAAGCGGGCGATGAGAGTGGCCAGTGTCGACTTGCCCGAGCCGGAGGGACCGAGCAGCGCGGTCACGGTTCCCGGTTCCAGGGTCAGGGAGGCGTCGTCGACGGCGAGGACGTCCCCGTAGGAGAAGGAGACATGGTCGATCTCAACGCGCGTCGCCTGGGGTCGCCCGGGCCGGTCAGTGGCGGGCAGGACGGGGGTATCGAGGACCTCGCACAGCCGCAGGGCCGCCGCTCCGGCCAGCTGGTAGGACCAGGAGATCGAGGCGATGGTGATGAGGGCGGCGGGAAGGACCAGGGCGACGAGGGTCGTGGCCAGGACCTGGGGCAGGGTGACGGCCCCGGCGTGGATGAGCAGCGCCCCGCCACCGAGATTGACCAGGAGCAGCACGGGGATGGAGACCCAGGTGAAGGCCAGGCAGGTGACGGTGACCAGGGGCATCGCCCAGGCGCGGTAGAAGGCGGAGAACTCGTCCGCGGCGGCGAGGTAGGCCGAGTGGGCGCGTCCGACGCGGCCGAAGGCCTTGACCACGCCGATCCCGGAGACGAACTCGACCATGGTGGAGGAGATGGCGGCCAGCTTGCGGTCCATCTCCACGGTCTTCTCGTTCATCCCGCGCATGGACACCGAGTAGGTGAGCACGTAGAGGACGAGTGTGGAGACGGCCAGCAGGGCCAGGCGCCAGTCGATCCAGAAGGCGCACCCCAGCAGGGCCAGCGGAGTGACGATGGCGTTGAGTCGCTCGACGGGGCCGTGGGCGATGACGGTGTGGACGAGGGTCGTGTCGTCCTGAACGGCCTTGCGCAGGTGCCCGGAGGTGGAGGCGGTGAACCAGGACAGCGGGGCGCGAGAGATGCGCTCGACGATGTCGCGGCGCAGGCGGTCGCGCAGGGACAGGTCGGCCAGGTGGGTGATGAGCAGCGCCAGGAAGTACAGCAGCAGGCGGGCGGAGTAGGCGCTCACGAGCACCATGACCGCGCCTGATACCTGCTGGGGGTTCGGGCTCAGGCCTGCCCGGTGGGCGCGCAGCAGGATGTCGCCGAGCTGGACCAGTGCGACGTAGGGCGCCACCGCCAGGACCGCGGAGAGCAGCACGAGGATCTGACCGATTCGCAGGCGGGTGCGCACGGGGGCACCGAGCCGGGCGATGGCGGCCTGTCCCTCGCGCGAACGCTGAGCATTGCTCTGCGAGTCCTGTTCACCTGCCTCGTCAGGCGCTGCAGCGCCGACCGAGGGCGCCGCCGGTGGGGACGCCGGCGATGAGTGAGGCGAGGCTTCCGGAGCCGACGGTTGTGTCTGCGTGCTCATCCGGTGTCCCAACCTTCCGTCGACCTAATTCTGAATGGCTTTCAGAACTCGATAAGGACCACCTTACTCTTGCTGCTGAACCTCGAGCAACCGCTCTCAAGGACCACTACGGTGCTGCCATGACACCACCTGCACGACTGGGCCGACCGACCGGACCGAGACCCGGTTTCTCACGCGATGACGTCGTCGACGCCGCGCTCGAGATCGGCATCGCGGACTTCACGCTCACGGCGGTGGCCAAGCGGCTGGGCGTGGCGGTCTCCGGGCTGTACCGCACGATCTCCTCGCGCGAGGACCTGCTGGCCGCCTGCCTGGAGAGGATCGCCGCCGAGGTCGATGTCCCAGCGGCCGGGAGGCGCTGGCCCGATGCGGTCAGGGCGCACGCCGAGGCCATCTGGGGGATGCTGGAGCGCTATCCCGGACTGGCCGGAGTCATCATGGGCGTGCCGTGGGCCCATCAGCTCTTCGCCACTCGGGTGGCCCAGGCATGTCAGGTTCTGGTCGACGGCGGCCTGGAGGCCGAGGAGGCCGGGGTGGTCCTGGACTTCGTCGGCGACACCGTCATCTCCACGCACGCACAGATCGAGGTCATGCGCTCCCCCGCCGGTCGCCCCGAGCTGCCTGCGCCATTCCTGGGACACGAACCAGGACAGAGCGCCTCGGACGCCGGGAGGGGTGGCGCCACGGGGCTGGAGGAGGCGAGTCGGTTCGCGACGGACAGCAAGGCACCGGCCCTGCCCGAAGCGCTGACACCCAACGAGAGCTGGCTGGACCGAGGCGGGCTAGACCGCAAGATCGAGATCATTATCCGGGGAGTGGCCGCGGGTCTTGCCCCGAGCGCGACGGATGCCGGAGGGCAGCAAGCCTCAGTGAGCGACGCTGACGTCCAGCGGCATTCCCGAGTCCGGAGCGAAGTCCATGGGGCTGGGGGCGACGCCGGCTCGCACGGCCGCTGACCCCAGGGCGGCGATCTGGGCGCCGTTGTCGGTGCAGAAACGCAGTGGCGGCAGGCGCAGGGTGATGCCGGCCTCCTCGCAGCGCTCGGCGGCCAGGAACCGAAGGCGGGAGTTGGCCGAGTAGCCGCCCCCAACGACAAGCGTGTCGCAGCCGGTGTCCAGGCAGGCCTGGACCGCCTTGGCCGTCAGGGAGTCATTGACGGCCTCCGAGAACGCGGCGCAGACGTCGGCAGTGGGCACCTCCTGGCCGGAGTCCTCCAGGGACTCGACGTAGCGGGCCACAGCGGTCTTGAGGCCGGAGAAGGAGAAGTCGTAGCGGTGGCGCTCCTTGTCCTTGCCCGCGGCCAGACCTCGAGGGAAGCGGATGGCGCTGCGGTCACCCTCCTGAGAGAGCCGGTCCACGTGCGGGCCGCCGGGGTAAGGCAGGCCGAGGAGCCGGCCGACCTTGTCGAAGGCCTCGCCGGCGGCGTCGTCGAGAGTGCCACCGAGCTCGACGACGTCGGTGGCGACGTCCCGGATGCTCAGGAGGTTCGAGTGGCCGCCGGAGACGATGAGTCCGACGAAGCGCTCCGGCAGGGGGCCGTCGACCAGCTCATCGACCGCCAGGTGGCCGATGACGTGGTTGACGCCGTAGATCGGCCGGTTCAGGCTCGCGGCCAGCGCCTTGGCGGCGGAGATGCCAACGGTCAGGGAGCCGATGAGTCCGGGGCCGGCGCACACGGCGACGGCATCGACCTCGCCCAGATCGACACCGGACTTCTCCAGCGCGGCATCGAGGGTCGGCAGGAAGGACTCCAGGTGGGCGCGTGAGGCGATCTCGGGAATGATGCCGCCGAAGCGCGCGTACTGGTCCATGGAGGTGGCGGTGACGTCGGCGAGGAGCTCGCGGCCACGCACAATGGCTACGCCGGTCTCGTCGCAGGTGGACTCGATACCGAGAATGAGGGGATCGCTCACCAGCCCAGCCTATCGCCTCGGAGATGGAGGCAGAACAGCTGCCCACTGATGCTCACTGACGCCCACCGAGCCGCCACGGCACGGTTCCACTGAGCCCGCGATGGGGATCAACACCCCTGTCTGACATCTGCATCCCCCCTTACGCTCCTGTCATGAACAGGCTCAGGCAGTACGTTCCTCCCCGTCAGCACGGCCACTCGAGGCGCACCCTGCGCACGTGGAACCGGCGGCCGATGGCCAGGCACTTCATGGCCGTCGCGACTGCGGCCCTAGCAGTTCTCCCGCTGACTGCGTGCTCCGACGGCGGAGGAAGCGTCATCCGCTCCTGGCTCTTGAAGCAGGACGGTGTTGAGAAGGTCAAGACCTCCTGCGAGACGTACGCCGAGACCGGGTGCCACGCCATCGCTACGACGACGCTCTCCGAGGACACGGAGCCGGACCAGGCCTGCGCCTTTCTGAACCGGGTAGCCACCGAGCTTCCCGGCCATGACAAGATCAAGGCGGGTATGGCATATATTGAGCTCACCTGGAAGTACCACAACACCGTCCTTGCATTCACAAAAGTCCCCATCGACCTCAGCGAAGAGAAGGATTCTTCTAGCTCCAACGACCAGGAACAAGCCCTGGAAAAAGCCTGCGCCTTCATGGAGACAGCAGCAGAGCATTCGGGCGGGACCGCCGAAAAAATCACCCAGGAATACGAGTCCCTGACAATCGATCGCGGCACCCAGAACTCAATTCCGTCTGATATATCCACTCATCCCATCCAGGCCAAGGATGGTCAATACCTCAGCGCGGAGGACAGTTTTACGATCGGCGACTGGTCCATCCGCACCAGCACGAGCAGAGAGGAAACAACGGAGACGCTACCCACCTCGTTGATCTCAGACATCGTCAACCTCCCCATTCCCGAGGTGAAGGAACCCAGGATCGTCATCACTGCCAATACTCTCATCTCGGACGAGAAAGAGGGATTCCGGGCGCTCGTCGGAGGCCTTGGCCCCGACAACCCCGATGGCCCCAGCCAGGACACCACGGACTCTCTCCTGTCAACGATCAAGAAGTACCCCAGCGTCTCCAGAGTCAGTCTTTGCACCGAATATCCCAAGAACAGTGCCCAGCACTGCAAGGAGTACGCTCTGAAGAACGGAGAGTTCGTCGAGGCCTCCAGCTAGACATGACGGCGCAGACATGTGCACGTGGATGGCACCCTGATGGACTCCTCGGCGGTCGTGGAGTCGATGTGGGACTCCTTCGCCCGCGATTACGGCATGAGTGAGCGCTTCGATGAGATCATGGCCTACTCCCCCGGCCGCACCGGCCTCGACACGATCCGTCGGTTCCTGCCGGAGCTGACAGCCGAGGAGCAGGATGCCATCCACAAGCGCTTCGCTCGTGAGGAGATCGTGCTCACCACTGGACGGATGACGGAGATTCTCGGCGCCGCAGCTTTCATGACTGCCTTGATCGACGCCGGCATTCCACTGGCCCTGGTGACCTCCGCGCCGATCGAGCTCATGCGGGCGCGCATGGAGGAGGCCGGTGTCCCCATTCCCCCTGTGGTCGTCTCCGCCGACGACATCGACCGAGGAAAGCCCGATCCTGCCCCCTACCTCAAGGCCGCCGAGCTCCTGGACGTACCGATCTCCTCCTGCCTGGTGCTGGAGGATGCCGCCTCCGGCTACACCGCCGCCCGGCGCGCCGGTGCACAGGTCCTTCTTGTGGGCGACGGTGTTCCCGAGGCCGACTCGAATGTCCCCCGGATCGCGGACTTCGCCGGGATCACCTTCACCGTCCACTAGCACCGAGCCGGGTACTTCTCGCGCTGCCCGACAGAAATACTGTTGGGGCCGCGAGAAGTACCCGGCTCGGTATTGAGTGAGGCAGGGAGGTCAGTGGGCGTGCTGACCCTTCCACACAGCGTGGCCGAGATCCCGGTTGAGGCGCGAGATGACCTCGAGCGGAACCGACTTGGGGCACACGGCCGCACACTCTCCGATGTTCGTGCAGCCGCCGAAGCCCTCGTCGTCGTGCTGGTTGAGCATGCTCACCACGCGAGCGAGGCGCTCGGGCTGGCCCTGCGGCAGCAGGCCCAGGTGCGAGATCTTCGCACCGGTGAACAGCATGGCCGAGGCGTTGGGGCAGGCCGCCACGCAGGCGCCGCAGCCGATGCAGGCGGCAGCCTCGAAGGCTGCGTCGGCCTTCTCCTTCTGCACGGGCACCGAGTGGGCCTCCGGGGCCCCACCGGTGTTGACCGAGATGTAGCCACCGGCCTGGACGATGCGGTCCAGGGCGGAGCGGTCCACGATGAGGTCACGCAGCACCGGGAAGCCGGTGGAGCGCCACGGTTCGATCGTGATGGTGGAGCCGTCCTTGAAGGAGGGGTCCTCCGCCAGGTGGCGCATGTGCAGCTGGCAGGTGGTCGAGCGGATGGGCCCGTGGGCCTGCCCGTTGATGACCACACCGCACTGACCGCAGATGCCCTCGCGGCAGTCGGAGTCGAAGGCCACCGGCTCCTTGCCCTCGGCGAAGAGCTGCTCGTTGAGCAGGTCGAGGACCTCGAGGAAGCTCATGTGCTCCTCGATCCCGCTCATGGCGTACTCCTCGAAGTGGCCCTTCGAGTCCTTGTTCTTCTGGCGCCAGATCTTGAGCTTGATGTTCACTTGTAACTCCGCTGCTTGAGCTCGATGTCCTTGTAGACGAGGTCCTCCTTGTGGAGGATCGGCGGCTGGTTCTCCCCGCCCCACTCCCAGGCGGCGACGTAGAGGAACTCGTCATCGTGCCGCAGGGCCTCACCCTCGGGAGTCTGGGACTCCGCCCGGAAGTGGCCACCGCAGGACTCACGCCGGTGCAGGGCGTCGATGCACATGAGCTCGGCCAGCTCGAAGAAGTCCAGCAGTCGTCCGGCCTTCTCCAGGGCCTGGTTGAGCTCGTCGGCCTGGCCCGTGATACGGGCGTCGCGCCAGAACTCCTCCTTGAGGGCCCGGATCTGCTCGATGGCGTCGCGCAGTCCGGCATCGCGCCGTTCCATTCCGCAGTACTCCCACATGATGCGGCCCAGGGCCATGTGGAAGTCGTCCACGCTTCGGGTGCCGCGCAGGGCCATGAGGCGGGCGACGCGCTCCTCGACGGAGCGTTGGGCCTCGGCGATCTCCGGGGCGTTGGGGTCGACCTTGCCCAGGCGCAGCATGTCCGCCAGGTAGTCGTTCATGGTGTCGGGCAGGACGAAGTAGCCATCGGCCAGCCCCTGCATGAGGGCGGAGGCGCCCAGGCGGTTGGCGCCGTGGTCGGAGAAGTTGGCCTCTCCGGCGATGTAGAGGCCCGGGACGTTGGACTCCAGGTCGTAGTCCACCCACAGGCCACCCATCGTGTAGTGCACGGCGGGGTAGATGCGCATGGGGACCTCGTAGGGGTCGTCCCCGGTGATGCGCTGGTACATCTCGAACAGGTTGCCGTAACGGGCGGAGACGGCGTCCTTGCCCAGGCGGTCGATGGCCTCGGAGAAGTCCAGGTAGACGCCGCGACGCATCATCCGCTCGTTGCCGTTGGCGTCACGCTCCTTGATGGCCGGTCCCACGCCGCGCCCCTCGTCGCACATGTTCTTGGCCTGGCGGGAGGCGATGTCACGCGGCACGAGGTTCCCGAAGGCCGGGTAGATGCGCTCGAGGTAGTAGTCTCGCGCCTCCTCGGGGATGTCGCGCGGGTCCTTGTCGCAGTCCTCGGCCTTCTTGGGCACCCAGATGCGTCCGTCGTTGCGCAGGGACTCACTCATGAGGGTGAGCTTGGACTGGAAGTCACCGGACTGCGGGATGCAGGTGGGGTGGATCTGCGTGTAGCAGGGGTTGGCGAAGTAGGCGCCCTTGCGGTGCGCGCGCCAGATGGCGGTGGCGTTGCATCCCATCGCGTTGGTGGACAGGAAGAACACGTTGCCGTAGCCGCCGCTGGCCAGCACGACGGCGTCGGCCAGGTGGGTCTCGATCTTCCCGGAGACCATGTCGCGGGTGACGATGCCGCGGGCACGGCCGTCGACGATGATGAGCTCGACCATCTCGTGGCGGCGGAACTCCTTGACCGTGCCGGCGTGTACCTGGCGCTCGAGGGCCTGGTAGGCGCCGATGAGGAGCTGCTGGCCGGTCTGGCCGCGGGCGTAGAAGGTACGGGAGACCTGCACACCACCGAAGGAGCGGTTGTCCAGCAGGCCGCCGTACTCACGGGCGAAGGGGACACCCTGGGCCACGCACTGGTCGATGATGTTGGCCGAGACCTCCGCCAGGCGGTAGACGTTGTCCTCACGGGCGCGGTAGTCACCGCCCTTGACCGTGTCGTAGAAGAGCCGGTAGGTGGAGTCTCCATCGTTGCGGTAGTTCTTCGCGGCGTTGATACCGCCCTGGGCGGCGATGGAGTGCGCCCGGCGGGCAGAGTCCTGGTAGAAGAAGACCTTGACGTTGTAGCCCTGCTCGCCCAGGGAGGCGGCCGCGGCGCCGCCCGCCAGGCCGGAGCCGACGACGATGATGTCCAGCTTGCGGCGGTTGGCGGGGTTGACCAGCTTGGCCTCGAACTTGCGCTGCTCCCAGCGCCTGTCGATCGGGACGGAGTGGGGGGCCTTGGTGTCGGCGATCTTCTCGCCCTCGTAGTACAGGCCGTCGATGAGTTCAGTCATAGTCGTTCACTCTCAGTGGGTCGCCGCAGCACACTCGGCGAAGTGCTCGGCGGAGGAGCCGATCGCGTCACAGAACTGCGGGTAGTAGTCGCCAGTGGCCATGGGGGCATCGACATAGCCGAAGAGGATCGCCGTCGGAACAGCCATGAAGGCGGCGAACAGCGCGAAGGCCAGCACGAAGGCGATCAGTCGGATGAAGGGGATGGTGTTTCCTCGCACCGCACCCAGCGTCTGCAGGGCGGACCACACGCCGTGCCACACGTGCAGGCACAGGGCGGCCAGCGCGACCGCGTAGATGAGCCACACCCACCACAGCTGGAAGCCGTAGTACATGTTGAGGTAGGCCCGTCCGTGCACGTACTTCCCTCCCGGCGTCAGTGACAGGGTGGTGTACTGCAGGATGTGCCAGATGATGAACAGCAGGAGGATGACACCGCCCCAGCGCATGGTGCGCATGGCGTAGCGGGAGGCGAAGTACTCGGCGCCGGGCTTCTTGACGGCGTACTTGTCATTACCGCGGGCCCGCTTGTTGCGCACCCACAGGTGGAAGGCGCTGCCGGCGTGAGCCAGGAGGCAGGCCATGAGAGCCAGGCGGAGGATCCACAGGACACCGCCGTAAGGCAGGATCGGCACCAGCAGTGCTCGCAGGAACACGGCGTAGTGATCGTAGGCGACCTCACCCTCGAAGTAGTGCAGGTTGCCGTAGGCGTGGAAGAGGACGAAGAACAGGAACACCAGTCCCGAGATCGCCATCATGCGCTTCATGAAGACGGTCGTGGAGAAGGCGGTCCGCCTCTTCAGGGAAGGAGCAGATGTTTTGGCCACAGCAGAAGGCTAGCCGGGCACGAGGTCCCGTAGGTCCCATCTGGGCCCCTACCAGTACAGTTAGCGCTGCGATCCGCAGAATCATGGGATTCTCTCCGAATCTCAGTTCCTCATTCAACGCCGCGGAATATGTTGAGACCGTCACCCGAAGCCACCTTTTCGTCACAGGGGCGTCAGACAAATCTGTGAAGTCGCCGACACTCGTCGCTCCCTCTCCACGGACCGTGTTTATTTCCGGCCGATACGGCACCTATCTGCTTCTTCGATCCCGGCGCAATCCGGCCAGTCGGGCACCATGGCGTGAACCCGGAAAGGCTGCCCCTCAGGCTCACATCGGGCTCGACTCACCGACCTCTGCCCCTGCCGGCCCCGGGCGCGGGCGCAGTGTCAACCGCATGACCACGGCGTCCTCAGGCGGCGCCTGGTAGTAGCGACGGCGCCGGCCGATGGGGACGAACCCGTGCCTGGCGTAGAGCCGCTGGGCGGCCTCGTTGGACTGGCGCACCTCCAGCAGGACGTCAGGGCAGCTCATCCCTCGGGCGGTGGAGATGAGCTCGCTGAGCATGAGGGAGGCGATCCCCCGTCCGCGCGCGGACGGGACGGTGGCGATGGTCAACAGGTCCGCGCTGGACAGGCCGCCGGCGTGGTAGAGACCGGCGTAGCCCAGGAGCCGCGACCCATTCAGTCCGCCTCCGGCGTCATGATCCGCGGCGTCATCGGCATCATCGGACTCGACGACGACGTAGCGGCGGTCCGCCCGAGGCCCGCGGGAGGCCTTCAGCTCGGCTGCCAGCAGGTCGCGGCTCCAGGCCTCGGCCCCGAACAGCTCGCTCTCGAGGCGGGCGATGGTCTCCAGGTCCCCCGCTGCCATCTCCCGCAATCCGGGGGCCCGGCCCCTTGCCTTCACCTCAGGCATCTCAGTCGCCTTCGTGGTCAGCCCCGGGGTCAGCGCACGCGCTTGCGCGCGGCGGGCATCTGCACGTCGGCGTGACGCAGGTAGAGCGGCTGCGTGCTCAGCTCCTCGCCGCGCTCGAGGCGGGCCAGGGCGATGCGCACCTGGGTCAGGGCGTCACCGGAGACGGGGGCCAGGGCCTCGGGGCAGGAGACCGCCTCCGCCAGCTCGGGGTAGAGGGCGGCGCCGGAACCGGCCACGACGTCGATGGTGTCGACTCCGCCGCCCTGCCCCAGTGTCTGCTCGGCGACCTGAGCCGGGGGGCAGACGCTGATCTCGGTCAGGCGGGTGACGTCGTCGGGCCCGTTGGCGCGGAAGAGTGCCGCATAGACCTCGCGTCTACGGGCATCGGTGGCGACCAGGACGACAGGTTCCTTCCGCCCCTCGGGGGCTCCGAGTCCGTCGAGGGCGCGGCGGGCGACGGCGTCGAGACTGGAGACTCCGTGAACGGGGACGCCCCGGGTGCGTCCGATGACCCCGGCCGTCACCAGTCCGGCCCGCAGCCCGGTGAAGGGGGCTGGACCGGTGGCGGCGACCACGGCGTCCAGCGGGCGCTCGGCCACCTCGGGGGCCGACAGGGCCTGAGAGAGCATCTGTCCCAGGGACTCGGCATGACGGCGGGTATCGGCCTGTTCGTCCTGGCTCAGTACCTGCAGGGCGCGTGCGCCGGCGGCCGTGGGAGCGGCGTCGACGACCGCGAGCTGTGTCCCCAGGGAGGAGTCGATGGAGAGGATTCGCACCGGACCAGCCTATGCCCTCGGGTCTCGCGGTGAGTTGATGCGGCTCTCGGGGATCGTGTCCCCCAGGGTCTCGCCGGCGGTCGCATCGGCATCACCCTCGCCCTCGTCCCCGAGAAGGGACAGGTCGATGGCAGCGCGGGGGATGCCCCGCCGCACTGCGGCGCCCTGAGTGTCGGACTCGTCCCGGCAGCGCCGGTCGGCGCGCTCGGCCATGTCGGCGCGGTTGCGGGCCTGACGCAGGGGGGGCGGTCACCTTGCGCTCGTGACGGACCGTGATGATGACGGTGACGAGCCCGACGACGACGACCGCCAGGACCGGCCCCCAGATCGCCCAGCCGCCCGTGGTGGAGCGCTCCTCGCTCTGACCGGCGGAGGTCTTGGGCTTGGAACCGGCGCGTTCACGCAGGATCTCTCCATAGGCACGGAGCTCGATGGGGCCGGCCAGGCGCCGGGTGGCGGCCTCCCCCATCGCCGTCACCGTGGTGCCGCGCAGCGAGTACCAGGCGTTGGCGTTGCGGTCGTGGACGAGGTGGGCCTCACCCATCTGGTCGACGTCGGTGGCCAGGTCGTCGTCGAACACTGGGGTGCAGGTGGCGTGCCCCTTGTCATGGACCACTTCGAGAAGACCGACTGGCTTGCCGCCGGCGGAGACGGTCGCGGCCCAGTCGCCGGTGTCGACGGGTTGCGCGGAGGGCTGGGAGCCGTTGAGGAATCCGGATGCCCAGGTGTAGACGCTCCGCGGCTCACCCACCGTGATCTCGCCCTGCTCGCCGGTGCTCTGACGCACCTGCGCGACGCACTCGCTCTCCATGAGTGCCTTGGCCTCGTCACGTGACTCGGCGTCGGTTGAGACACCCGTGAGGCCGCCGGCGGACGTGATCGGCGAGAGGTGGGGACTGGTATCGGCAACGGCCCGGGCCTCCCCCAGGGTCAGGAGGCAGACGCTCAGAAGCGTCGCCGCCAGCGCGGGAAGGATGAGGCCTCTGGGGCCCTGGGAGCGTCGGGACGGCCGGATGGGGATGGCGTTGCGGACCGGAGCCACGGTGGTGGGAGTGTTCACAGCGGTACTCCAGGCTGGGATGAGGCGTCTGCGGCCAGTGGGCTCAGATCGACGTCGGCCCAGCGCGGACCGACGGCGCTCACGATGATGGTCCGATTGCCGTCGTCGACCTCGCCGAGGTCCACGACAGGCTCCCCCGTCACCGAGCCGGCAGCGTACTCGGCACCGGCGGGGACGTCGTCGCCCTGCGGGGGCTCGGCATGGACGGCTCCGTGGGGGCGGAGCACCTGGATCTCCAGACGGTTGGGGCTCAGGGCCTCCACCTTCGCCTCACCCCACTCGACCAGGGTGACCGCACGGTCCAGGGAGGAGTCCAGGTCGAGGGCGTCGATCTCCTCCAGGGAGGTGATCCGATAGGCGTCGACGTGGATGAGGTCAGGGCCGTCGGACAAGGAGGGGTGCACACGGGCGATGATGAAGGTGGGCGAGGAGACCCGGCCACGCACCTCCAGGGCCGAGCCGATGCCCTGAGCGAGCGTGGTCTTACCGGCCCCCAGCCCACCGGAGAGCATGACGAGGTCGCCGGCGCGCAGCAGGCGGCCCAGCCGAGCCCCGAGTGCCCGGGTCTCATCGGCGTTGCCGGTGGCAACGGTGATCCCGGGGGCCGTCTCAGGTGTGTGCGGCGCTGCGCTCATATGCCCTCCTCATCCGTGCATGGATCCGTTGGTGGAACCGGTCGGCCCAGCGGGACCGGCGATATCCGACGTCTGCTGTTGTCTAGGGTCGAGAGTAGTCGCCCGTGCCGCGGCTCCCGACGTAGCAGCGCGGGACACGAGCACCCAACCGGGTCACGATCTCGTAGTTGATGGTGCCGCAGACCTGCGCCCACTCGTCCGCGGTGGGGACGGCCTCCCGGTCTGCAACCTCAGGAGCGCCCCAGAGCACGGCGATATCTCCGACCTGGGCCGGTGCCGGCAGCGACGCGCCGGTCTCGTCCACGGCCGGGCCGAGGTCGACGACCGCCTGATCCATGCACACCCGCCCCACGATGGAGGTCATGATGCTGCCGACCCCCACGGGCCCGGCGGAACTGGCGGCGCGGGGGATCCCGTCGGAGTACCCCAGGGGCACGAGCCCCACCCAGCGGTCGGTGGGGGCGCTCCAGGTTCCCCCGTAGGAGACGGCCTGCCCGGCCTCGATGCGCTTGACCTGCACCAGAGGGGACTCCAGACGCATGGCGGGCCGCAGCCCGAGCTCGGCGCTGGTGGCCACGGAGGGGTCGGGGCTCAGTCCGTACAGGCCGATCCCGGCGCGCACCAGGTCCATGCGGACCTGCGGGTGCCACAGGAGCCCTCCGGTGGCGGCGAGGTGGCGGATGGCCGGGTTGAGGCCGGAGGCTCGGACGACCTCCTCGGCCTGCTGGTATCGCTCCAGGTGCTCCTCAGTGGATCCGCTGGCGGGCTCGTCGGCTCGCGACAGGTGGGACCACAGGCCGACGACGTCGACCGTCCCCTCATCCACGGCCCGCCTCAGCGCGGCGGCCAGGGCGGGCAGCTCCTCAGGGGCGGCGCCGCCGCGGGACATGCCGGTGTCGACCTTGAGGTGGAGACGCGCCGCCCTCCCCTGCGCCCGGGCCGCCGCCGACAGGGCCTCGAGCTGGGGCAGGGTGGAGACCGACAGGTCCAGGTCGGCCGCCAGGGCGGCGCGCAGGGGCGAGTCCTCGGCGGCCGCCCGGGAAGGATCCATAACGGGCAGGAGCCAGGTGAGGACCCGGGGGGCCTGGGCGGAGGGCTCCCCCGTCGGGCGGCTCACGCCGGCCTCATCCAGAAGGGAGCGCAGGGTCAGGGCCTCGGCGAGCTGGGCCACCCCCAGCCAGGAGGCCCCCGCTGACAGGGCCGTCACGGCGATCGGCCCCAGCCCGTGACCGTAGGCATCGGCCTTGACCACGGCCATCCACGGCACGCCCGCCACCTGTGCCAGGCGCCGCCCGTTGTGGGCCACGGCCTCCAGATCGATGACGGCCCGCGAGGTGGCCGCCGGCGGAGCGGAGTGGGCGACCGCGGATCGCGGAGCGGCGGACGGGGTCATTGCGGCTGAGTCCATGGAAGTGGTCACGGCGCGATTGTCGCACTGGGCGGCTGGGACCGCCCCTGTTTCCTGAGGCACGCCTCCGGTTGAAAGGCCTGACGGGCACCACGTGGCTGACACGTCTCAGTGGTGGGGCACTGCCTGAAGCCAGTTGAGCTCGAGGCGGGCCGGGCCGAGGGCCGCGGCGATGTCGAGTGCGGCGACCGGGTGCCCACCGGCCCCCGTGCTCCCGCCGCCCTGCGGGATCGCAGCGGCGTAGGCCCCCGCGAGCGCGTGCAGCCTGACACCGGCGGCCACCGACTCGACCAGGGAGTCCAGTACCGGGTCCGGGCCCGAGGCGGCGAGCGCCGTCCCCTGCTCCCAGTGGGCCGCAGCGCCGGCCAGGACCGCTCCGAGGACCCCTGCGAGCACGTCCCCGCTTCCTGCGGTCGCCATCCAGCCGGGTCCGCCGTCCACACTGACCACGGGGCGCTGCGGTGCGGCGATGAGCGTGGTGGCTCCCTTGAGCAGGACGGTGGCGCCGGTGAGGCGACAGATCTCGCGGGCGGCGAGCCCCGGGTGGGCCTCGACGCGGTCACGGCTCCATCCGTGGGCGGTCTCCGCCGGCGTCTTCTTGCCCTCCAGCGCGGTCAGCAGCGCGGCGGCCTCTCCGGCGTGCGGGGTCAGCACGTGCAGCGGTGTGCAGCTCAGCTCCTCGGTGAGGAGCTCGGCCAGGACGCTCAGGGCGCCGGCGTCGACGACGGTGGGGCTCTGACGGCCTCCGTCGGAGGGGGCCAGGGTGGAGCGCAGGACGGCCCGCACCTCATCGGCCCTGGTGGTGTCGGCGGGGTCGATGCCCGGCCCCAGGACGAGCGCCTGAGCGCGTCCGGCGGTGGGGACGACCTCGGGTCTGGCCGCCAGGACGAGGTCCTCCACGCGCCTGGGGGCGGCCAGGCGCACCATGCCGGCACCGGCTCGCACCGCGCCACTGGCAGTCAGAACGGCGGCTCCGGGATAGGACTCGCTGCCGGCCCACACGCCGACCACGCCACGGGTGTACTTGTGGTCGTCGGGGCCCGGCTCGGGAACGGCTCGCGTCAGGTAGTCGCCCAGCGCGCCGTCGACGGGGCGGCGGGCGAGGGGCCGGCTGGTGGGCGCGGGCAGCCCGAGGGGAACGACCTCGACGACGCCGCACAGGTGCCGGGCCGGGGGGAGGCACTGGCATCCCTTGAGGCAGGTGAAGGTGACGGTGCGGTCGGCGGCCAGGACCGGACCGCTCACCGTGCCGTCGTCGACGCCGGTTCCGCTGGGCAGATCGACGGCGATGACGCGCAGCGGACGGCGCCCCGGTTCTCCGGCGGCGATGAGCGGGGCGATGAGGGCGGCGGCGTCGGGTCGCAGTGGTCCGGTGGCGCCGATGCCGGTGAGCCCATCCAGGACGAGCCCGCCGTGGACAAGGAATGCCTCGACGGCGGCCATGGCCTCAACGGAGTCCTGGTCGGTTCCGTCGGCGTTGCGGTAGCCGGCTCCGTAGACGGTGACGCCATGGCTGCGGGCCTCCTCCAGGGCGACGGGATGCGGGTGCTCGGTGACGAGCACGGCACTGACCGCGCAGCCGCTGTGTGAGAGCAGACCTCCCGCCAGGAGGGTGTCGGCCCCGTTGTGGCCGCCGCCGACCAAGAGGAGTACCGGCGCCCCTGAGATCCATCCGGGGCCCGCGTGCGCTCCCGTCCCATCGCCCGCTCCTGCCATCGGCGTCGCCGGGGACTGCGGTGAGACGGGGGTCGCGACCGCCCCCATGGGGCTCGTCACGGACAACGGGTTGGGGGCCGGCCTGGCGGGGGCCGCCGCGGAGCCCGGAGCTTTGGGGCCTTGGCGCAGCTCGCGCAGCGCCGCCCGGGCCACCGCGTGGGCGGCGGCTCTCATGTAGCGGTCGGTGCCCGCGGTGACAGGGGCCTCCGCGGCCGCTATCTCCCGGGCGGGCCAAGCACAGGTGGTGGGGTCGGTGACGTCGTCGGAACGCGGGAGGTCGTTGAGGTCACTCATCCATCCCATTGTCCTCCACTCACCATTCCTCGCCCCTCCAGCACAACTTTGAGACAGGACGTTTCACCAAACGGGACTCGCAGGGTGGCCTCCGGTCCGTTTCGGCCGCCTTCGGGCACTCGGCAAGAAGTTGTCCGTTCCAGAATTGGGTGGCGCGTTCACCCCTCACGGCTCCCGCTCACCCGGCACAATGGCCGAGTGATCCGCGCTGTAGGGACTGACCTGGTCGACATCCCCCGCCTCGAAGGCTACATGGACCGGGTACCCGGCCTGCGCGAACGCCTCTTCACCCCCGCCGAGCTGGCCGTCTGCCAGGGGCGCGCCGCCTCTCTCGGGGCACGCCTGGCCGCCAAGGAGGCGGTTCTCAAGGCCCTGGGGTCGGCCTACGCCGAGCTCGGGCTGAACGCACCCCAGGGGTGGGAGTACAAGGACATCGAGGTGACCTCCACGCCCGGTACCCCGCCACGCCTGCGCCTGACCGGGGCGGCCGCGATGGCCGCGCGCCAGGCCGGCATCGGCCACTGGCACCTCTCCTTGGCCCACGACGGCGGCATGGCCCAGGCCTTCGTCGTTGCCCAGGCCGACCACGTCGACAACGACGACGACCTGACCCTGTCCTCCCAACGCTCGGAGGCCCGCACGAAGCGGCAGATCAAGTCTCTGCGCCCCGCCCTGTAGACGACGGCGCCGAGCCCGGAATCCGGGCTCGGCGCCGTTGAGGGGCGAGTCGACGTGTCGCCGTCGGTCCTACTCGACGGTGACGGACTTGGCCAGGTTGCGCGGCTGGTCGATGTCCAGGCCCTTGGCCCCGGCCAGGGCAGCGGCGAAGACCTGCAGCGGGACCACGGTGAGCAGCGGCCACAGGATCGTGGGAGTGGCGGGCACCCTGATGATGTGGTCGGCGAAGGGCTCGACGTCGGCGTCCCCCTCCTCGGCGATGACGATGGTGCGCGCACCACGGGCCCGGATCTCCTGGATGTTGGAGATGACCTTGTCATGCAGGACGGGTCGGCGCGGGGTGGGCACGATGACGAAGACCGGCAGCCCCTCCTCGATGAGCGCGATCGGGCCGTGCTTGAGCTCGCCGGCGGCGAAGCCCTCGGCGTGGACGTAGGCGAGCTCCTTGAGCTTGAGCGCGCCCTCCAGCGCCACCGGGAAGCCGACGTGGCGGCCCAGGAACAGGAAGGAGGACTTGTCCGCCAGCTCGGTACCCAGCTCACGCACCCGCGCCTCCTGGCTGTCCAGGACGTGCTGGATCCGCTCGGGCATGGCCTCCAGGTTGTCCAGGTACTCGGCGACCTCGTCGGGCCACTTGTTGCCGCGCAGCTGGGCCAGGTAGAGGCCCAGCAGGTAGCAGGCGGTGATCTGGGCGAGGAAGGCCTTGGTGGAGGCCACGGCCACCTCGGGGCCGGCGTGGGTGTAGAGGACGGCGTCGGCCTCGCGGGCAATCGTCGAGCCGTAGGTGTTGACGATGGCCAGGACCTTGCTGCCCTGCTCGCGGGCGTGGCGCACGGCCTGGATGGTGTCCATGGTCTCGCCGGACTGGGAGATGGCGACGGTGAGGGTCTTCTCGCTGACAACCGGGTCGCGGTAGCGGAACTCGTGGGCGAGCTCGACCTCCACGGGGATGCGGCACCAGTGCTCGATGGCGTACTTGGCGACGTGCCCGGCGTAGGCGGCGGTGCCGCAGGCGATGACAATGATCTTGTCGACGCTGCGCAGGACGGCGGGGTCGATACGCATCTCGTCGAGCTGGAGCTCACCGCGCTCGTCAACGCGGCCGCGCAGGGTGTCGGCCACGGCGGTGGGCTGCTCGTGGATCTCCTTGTCCATGAAGGTGTCGTAGCCGCCCTTGACGGCGGCCGAGGCGTCCCAGGTGACCTCCCAGGTCTTGGGCTCGACGTCGTGACCGTCCTTGTCCCAGACGTGGACGGCATCGGCGGTCAGGAGAAGGACCTGGTCGTCGTCGACCTCGGCGGCCTTCTTGGTGAAGGCGACGAAAGCCGCGACGTCGCTGCCCAGGAAGTTCTCGCCCTCGCCCAGCCCGATGACCAGCGGGCTGGAGCGGCGGGCCGCGACGATGGCCGCGGGGGCCAGGTCGGTGACGGCCAGGAGTGCGAAGGTTCCTTCGAGGCGAGCAGTGACGGCCCGCATCGAGGCGACCAGGATCTCGGCGACCTTGGCCGAGTCGGAGGCGGCGGCCGGGTCCTGGCGCAGGCGCTCGGTGAAGTCGATGTCCAGGACGTGGGCGACGACCTCGGTGTCGGTGTCGGAGAGGAGCTCGCGCCCGGCGGCCTCGACCTCCTCGCGCAGCGGGCGGAAGTTCTCGATGATGCCGTTGTGGACCACGGCGAGGTGGCCGGCGCGGTGCGGGTGGGCGTTGACCGTCGTCGGGCCGCCGTGAGTGGCCCAACGGGTGTGACCGATACCTGCGGTGGCAGGGGCCGGCGGGGTCGCCTCCAGCAGCTCGCGCAGGCCGGAGAGCTTACCGGCCTCCTTGACGACGTCCAGTCCCGAGGGGCCCACCAGGGCGACGCCCGCGGAGTCATAGCCGCGGTACTCCAAGCGACCGAGGCCGTCCATGAGAACAGTGAGGGAACGGGAAGAACCAGTTTCAGTCAAAGGGCCGACGTGGCCGACGATTCCACACATACTCTGATCGAATCATGCTGACGCGATGTTGACAACGAGCGCAGGACCACGTCAGTGTGATCTCGGCGTGATGTAGGCCTTACTGCGGGCTCCTTGCAGGCCGCACCCCCGTCTGCCGGCCCCTCGATTCGTTTCCGAGTCGGTATCCCACCGGTTCCTCTTCGGTCATCCGGGATTGTCCGCCGAACGACTCTTTTTGCGACACTGTGTCGGTGACCTCCGAGCTGAGTGACCCGAGCGACCTGGGCATCCCGGGTGCCTCGCCCTATATCGAGCTGGACCGTGACCAGTGGTCGGCCCTGGCGTCCTCGGCGCCGTTGCCGCTGACCCAGGCCGATGTCGAGAAGCTGAGAGGTCTGGGGGATCCCATCGACCTGGCCGAGGTGGACGCCGTCTACCGCCCCCTGACCGCGCTCCTGGAGGACTACATCGCCACCTCGCGCGAGCGCGCGCAGCGTACCGGATCCTTCCTGGGCGTGGATGAGCCGCCGACCCCCTTCGTCATCGCGGTGGCCGGATCGGTCGCCGTCGGCAAGTCGACGACGGCCCGCCTCATCGCCCATCTGCTCGCCCGATTCCCGGACACGCCGCGGGTGGACCTGGTCACCACCGACGGCTTCCTCCTGCCCAACCGGGTCCTCGAGGAGCGCGGGCTCATGGCCCGCAAGGGCTTCCCCGAGTCCTACGACCGTCGCGCGCTGCTGGAGTTCGTGGCGGCCGTGAAGTCCGGCAGCGAGCGCATCCAGGCGCCGGTCTACTCCCACACTGTCTATGACATCGTGCCGGGCCGGCACATCGTGGTGGAGCGGCCCGACATCCTCGTCCTGGAGGGGCTCAACGTCCTTCAGCCCGCCCCACGGGGAACGCGGCCGGGGACCTCGACCCTGGCGGTGAGCGACTTCATCGACTTCTCCATCTACGTCGACGCCGATCCCGCCGACATCCGCCGCTGGTACCTGGACCGGTTCCTCACTCTCAAGCACACGGCCTTCACCCGGCCGGGCTCCTACTTCCGGCGCTTCGCCGATATCCCGGACGACGTCGCCCTGGCCGGAGCGAACGAGATCTGGGAGAGCGTCAACCTGGTCAACCTGCGCGAGAACATCGCCCCCACCCGGGGCCGGGCCACACTGGTCTTGACCAAGGACGCCGAGCACCGCATGAGCCGGGTCCTGCTGCGCAAGTCCTGATTCCTCATCCCCACACTGAGACCGAATCGGACGGGCGGACGACCCGCGGCCAGTGGGACCGAGGCTCGTGAGTACCGCTTAGTCGCTGCGGTGGCGCCCAGCACGCACTACACGAGGGTGGGGGGGCTACTGGAAGAGATTCGGGGAGACTCCACGACGGTGGGGTTTTCGTGCAGTACACACTGCCCTTGGCCAGTACACCTCCACCCTCGTGGAGTACACCCCCCGGAGGAGGGGCGCACCCACGCCACCGTCAAGCGAGCACCGCCAGGAGTCCGAAGAGGGACCACGGATGTCCAAATCGGTGACAAAAGCCCGGATCGTTCTCATGCAGACGAAGCAAAACCGCATGATTCCAAGGTTCTCGTTCATGCGGCCTAGGGACTGGAGGTCTCTTTGTCACCGATTTGGACACCAACAGACCGATCCCCCGAAGAGTCCGGTGCGGCGGACCTACTAGGCCACCTCGATCTGCGCGCCGCCGAGCAACTCACGGGCTCACCACGATGCTCGTCTGAGTGGTCAGAGCATCCGAGAGGCATCAAGAATCGCAGACTCCGCAGTATTGATCTGAGACGTTACCGCGGCGAGCTGGGCACTGACTGGCCGCCAATGTCACCGGGCGTTAAAAGACTGGAGAAAGTCGCACTCCGCCGGAGCCGCACGAACGATGCCTCAACCACCACCTCACTACTCATCGTTCGTAGTGCGACCGGTCTGCCCAACGGGAGACGGATAGATGACATCCGGCATGTCCCCAGGGATATCGATGCACCCCACACTCCCAGGACAAAGTGCCGATACTGTACGTGCAGCCGCTGAGACATGATCCCACAGGACACGTGCAGCCCAGGGGCCGTAGCGCTGCGCGACAGCAGTGAGATCTCCTCGCATCGCGGTCTCGTCAACTTCATCGTCAGAAGCAGCGAACACCATACTGGCAGTAGCGCCGACGAACCATTCACCAGCACCGACGGCAAGATCACCGACGAGAGCGTGGATCGGAGCAGTCTCCTCCGGCGCCATCTGCACTTCAATCGGGCTGATGCGCCACTGAACGAACTCCTCCTCCATGTCCTGTGGCTGACAGATGACACGGAAGGTCTGAAGCTGCAGGACGGTGGCCGATCGCAGCGAGAAGCGTTGATCGCTCGTCTCGTCAGAACTCGGCGCGGACATCATGCCCCCACCAGCTTGCCCGTGGATACTCGTCGCGCAGCTTCCGTGGAGGACGAGTCCCACCTGTATTCAGGCATACCAGCGTTGCAGGCGGCACGACGAACGTCATGCTCACCGACAGCAATCACCTCGTGGCGGATGAGCGCGCCCACTGCCTTGGCATAGCGACGCACTGTGGACAGGTGAGCATCCGAGTGGCCTGACTCGAACCGGGAGACGGATGCCTGACTGGTGCCCATGGTGCGCGCAACGTCAGCCTGAGTCATACCGCTGCGGTCGCGCACGGCGACGAGATCACGGACCAACGCATGGTCGGCAGCGACCAGGCTGCGCGCATGCTTGTGACCAGGGGCGTCCGGGTCCTCGCCGAGAAGCTCGTAGATGTCCATGTCTCTCACCGCCTTGTGGGATATATCAGTGGCGACATACTAGTCTCTGCTTCGAGCATATGGAGAGCATGTCGTCACATCTCACATCACTTCACTCGCCGCGTCTGCGACCAAGACTCGAAACGCTCCTGAGCTTCGGCGATGTGCACGTCCTGCTCCTCCAATCCGCTCTTTCCACCTCGCTTGTGGCGGAAGCTGAGTGAGAGCAGCAGACGGTCCTCGTCGTCCGGTTCACTGAAGTACAAGCGTAGATGGTGCTGCTCTCCGTCGAGGTTGACGGTCAGCTCCAGGCGGGCCTCGAGTACGTCATGCGCACTCTGAGCCTTGCAGACGACGCCCTTAGAGTAACTGCTGTCATAGTTGAGACGACCGGACTCTGCGTCGCGGATGAGCTTGTCAACCTCCGCCAAGAGCATCTGCCACTCGTCTTCACTGATGCCACACGCCCGCAGCTTGCTCATCTCTTTGGTCAGATAGGGACGCCCGCAACTGTCCGCCGCGTGCTTCCAGTACCCGCCACAACGACACGAACGAGCCCCGTAGCCGTAGACCTTGTGGTGGAGAAGGGCGGTCATCGTGACCACACTCGCAACGAGAACGTTGTCATTAGGGACTCCTCGGGGTGCTGTGGAGTGACTCATGAGGATAGTAGCCCTACCGCTCGACCCGACAGCGTTATCAAACCGAGCACGGACGCAGCCCCGTCTCAGGCCGTGAAACCCGACGGCATCGCACTGAAGCCGCTGTGAAACCGCCGGGGTCCAGCCTTGGCGGCATGGCAACACGAACAGCAAACGAATCGCTCTCACCGGGCGAGGCACCGGCCATTAGGACCGATGGCCTGACCCGCACCTTCGGCTCCTTCACCGCCGTCGACCGCCTGGACCTGGAGATCCCCACCGGCATCGTCTACGGCCTGCTCGGCCCCAACGGTGCCGGCAAGTCGACGGCGCTGCGCATGATCACCACCCTGTTGGCCCCCACCCGGGGCCGGGCGATGGTCCTGGGGCACGACGTCGTCCGCGAGCGCCACGCGGTGCGCAGCCTCATCGGGGTGACGGGACAGTACGCCAGCGTCGATGAGACGCTCACCGGCTCGGAGAACCTGCGCCTCTTCGGGCGTCTTCTGGGCCTTGGCCGACGTCGGGCGCGGGAGCGGGCCGAGGAGCTGCTGGCCGCCTTCAGCCTGACCGAGGCAGGCGGCAAGCGGGTGAGCGGTTACTCCGGTGGGATGCGGCGGCGACTGGACCTGGCGGTCTCGCTCATCTCCCGTCCCCCGCTCATCTTCCTCGACGAGCCCACCACTGGTCTGGACCCGCGTACGCGTGAGCAGATGTGGGACGTCATCCGTTCCCTGGTGGAGGGCGGCTCGACGATCCTGCTGACCACTCAGTACCTGGAGGAGGCCGACCGTCTGGCTCACCGGGTCGGCATCATCGATGCCGGACGGCTCATCGCCGAGGGCACCCCCGATGAGCTCAAGGACCGGGTGGGCAGCAGCTCTCTGGTGCTGACGCCGGCGACCCCCGAGGACCAGGGGGCCACCGCGGCGATCATCGAGCGGGTGACCGGTCACGCCCCGGCGACCGTCGACCAGGGCACCCACCTGCAGGCGCCGCTGAGCGAGGCCTCGGTGGCCACCGAGGTGCTCGTGGCCCTACGCGACGCTGGATTGTCGCCCAGAACCGTCTCGGTGGACCGCCCCAGCATGGACTCGGTCTTCATGGCCCTGACCGGGCAACCCACGAAGCACGACGACGAGGCCTCGCCCGACTCCGCTGCGCCGTCGGCGTCCTCGCCCGCCTCCCCGTCCGCCCGTCCTTCAGACGTCAAGGAGCAGTCATGACCACCCCAGCAGCAACCACCCCGACCAGTACCGCGCTCTCCCCCAGCGTCTGGCGTTTCAGCGAGGCTAGGCTCGTCCCGGACACCCTCGCCATGGCATGGCGCTCGCTCATCACCATGGTGCGCAACCCCGGGGAGTTCTACGACATCCTCATCCAACCGGTCATGTTCACCGTCCTGTTCGGCGAGCTCTTCGGCGGCGCCATCGCCGGCGACGTCAAGGCCTACCTGCCCACGATCGTCCCGGGTCTCATCATCATGAATGCCTTGACCACGAGCCAGAGCGTGGGCGTGGACCTGCGCGAGGACATGGACAAGGGCGTCTTCGACCGCTTCCGCACCATGCCGATGTCCCGTATCGCGCCGGTCCTGGGGCCCATGGTCTCCGACGTGCTGCGCTACCTCATCTGCACCTCACTGACCGTACTCACCGGCTACATCCTGGGCTACCGGCCTGCCAACGGCTGGTCGGGAACGATTGGCGCCATCGCCCTGGCGGCGGGCTGCGCCTGGGCCATCGCCTGGATCTTCCTCTTCCTGGGGACGGTGTTCTCCTCGGCCCAAGCGGTCACCTCCTTCACGGTGATCGTCCTGTTCCCGCTGACTTTCCTGTCCAACGCCATGGTGCCCACCTCGACGCTACCGGTCTGGCTCAAGGCCTTCGTGCGCCACAACCCGGTCTCGCACATCGTCGACGGCGACCGGTACCTGTTGGACGGAACAGCGGGCTCGGCCGGGGACGTGCGGGCCGCGATCATCGGTTCACTCCTGATCCTGGCCGTCATGGCTCCCCTGACGGTCGTGCGCTACCAGCGGCGCAACGCCTGAGCCGCACCTCAGGGACTCAGCCGACCTCGCCCGCCAGACGGCCGGCGAGGTCGGCGGCGTGAGCCACGAGCCCACCGCGGTCCAGGGACCGAATCCTCTCCTCGGCCTGCGCCAGTGCCCGGGCGTCCAGCCGCTCAGTGCGGCTGCGCAGGTAGTCGTGGGAGAGCAGGCGGCAGGTCTGGTTGGTGCCCACCGCCAGGGCGGTGGCGACCAGCTCGCCCCCTACTGCCCGCCGGTCGGAGCCCACGTCCTCAGCAGCCACGGCGGACAGGCCGACGGCCGCGACGAAGGCCATGATCGTGGGAATGTCACGCTGCCGTGGGGCGGGGTCGGACAGGATGTCACGCAGCAGCGAGGTGGCCCGGACCCGGACGGCATCGGCGTCTAGCTCGACGGCATCGTCGGTGCTGAGCTCGACGTCGGTGATCAGGCACATGCTCAGGATGTAGAGCTCCCACTGGGAGCCGGATCCCAGGATGGAGCGCCAGTTCCCGGCATAGCGCAGGCTCACGCGCTGGATGAGGGCGGCAGTGCGCGCGTTCCCGCGGGTGAGCTCCAGCTCGCCGCGCACGGAACGGGCGATGAAGCGCATGGTTCCCGGCAGGTCGACGGGCTCCAGGCTCTCCAACAGCCTGTCCGCCGTCTCAGGACGCGGATCGAGGTAGACGGCGCAGTACGCCCCCTCCAAGTGCAGCGTCGTACGGAAGAACTCGCCCCAGCTGGGCAGAACCCGGTCCAGGAGCACCCGGGCGCGCGAGCAGGCGTCAACGACCTGGCTGTAGCGTCCCAGGGACATGAGGACCTGCAGCCGGTGGAGGTGCAGCTCGAGCAGGTGAATACCGGCCAGGTCGTGACCGTGGAGCCTCCCCAGGAGGGCCTCGATGGTTCTCAGTGCGGCCTGGGGATCGCCGTCGTCCTCCTGCTGGGCGGCCAGGCAGCGGGTCGCCGCCCAGGCGACCCAGGGGTCGGCGTCGCCTATCAGCTCGGGCCACTGCTCGTCGCCCGCACGCAGGAAGCGTCTCACCCGGGAGAACGGCCCCTCGCCGTCGAAGGAGGCCGGCAGCAGGGAGCGGACCTGCGTGGGCACGTGACTCAGAAGCCCGAACAGGGTGACGCACAGGGCCAGGACGCTCAGACCCGCCTCGTTTCCACGCGAGTCCTGGGCCGGTTGCACGGCGTGACCGATGAGCCGCGCACCGTAGTCAGCGATGCGCTCATAGCTCCAGGTGACGCTCCACAGGCGCATGAGCGCGGCGCCGATGAGACAGATCGCGTCACGCAGGCCCGTCGGCAGGAGCTCCGAGCCGTGGTCATCGGCCTGAGCCAGGAGCCGGTCGAGCTGCTGCAGGATGACGGCTTCATCGTGGGAGACCTGCTGGAAGAGGCGGTCGTGGTGGCGCGCCTCAGGGTGACGGGCATCGCCGAAGTCGCCGGCATCGATGGGGAAGCGGATCTGGGAGCACAGGTCCACCGCCCAGCGGCGCAGGGCCGCACGGGCCACGGCCTCGTCTCCGGAGGCGGCCAGCTGCTCCAGGGCGAAGTCACGGACGGTGACGAGCATGTGGAAACGGGGCAGGCCGTGGTCGCGCACCACGAGCAGGGAGTGGGAGACCAGGGCGTCGATGAGGTCGGCGGCCTGCGCACCGACGAGAGCCTCCGCGGGCAGGAGGGTGAAGCCGTCGGCGAGCAGGGCCAGCCGAGCCAGGGCACGACGCTCGGAGGCGTCGAGCAGGTTCCAGGACCACTCGATGACCGCTCTCAGAGTGCGCTGACGGGTCGGGGCGTCACGCGTGGCGGTGAGCAGATCGGGCCTGCCGGGCAGTCGCTCGGCGATCTGGCCGACCGACAGGCTGCGGGTGCGCGCTGCGGCCAGCTCAATGGCCAGGGGGATGCCCTCCAACCGGCTCAGGAGCTCGCCTAAGTCGTCATCGTCGATGACCTGGCCGGGGCGAGCGGCCAGAGCGCGGGCGCGGAACAGCTCGGCCGACGATGCGGTATCGAGGGGTTCCAGACGGTGGACGTGCTCCGCGGCCAGGTCGAGGGGGCGTCGCGAGGTCGCCAGGACGCGCAGGTCGGGGCAGGCACCCAGGAGCGGCCCGATGAGGTCGGCCGTCTCGTCGGCCAGGTGCTCGCAGTTATCCAGAACCAGGATGGTTCCGGGTTGGGAGAGGGCGGCGGCCAGATCGCGGCGCGGGTCGCCGTCGACCGCTCCGGGGACTGCGACGGCGTCGAGCAGGACCCTGGCCAGATCGGCTCCGGGTGATACCTCGGCCAGAGCGACGACGTAGACGGCGGGGCGGCGGCTGCGGGCCGCCACCACCTGGGCCAGGGTCGTCTTGCCAACCCCGCCGGGGCCGGTGAGCGTCACCAGATGGCGGGTGCTCAAGGCCTTGAGAACACCGGTCACATCCGCCTCGCGCCCCAGGAAGTGCTCGGGCGCGGGCTCCAGGCCGTGGCGCACAGGGCTCTCAGCGGCCAGGACGGCCTCGTGGGCGGCGCGCATGGCCGGGCCGGGCACGGCTCCCCGCTGACGCAGCCGACGACGGTACTGCTCGTAGAGCTCCAGGGCCGCAGCGGGCGAACGCACCCAGGACTCGGCGCGCATGAGGGCGGCCAGGACGGTCTCGTCGCCGGTGTCTCGCCGGGCGGCCTCACGCAGCAGGTCCGCGGCCCGCTCGTGCTCACCGGTGGCCTCCAGGGCGAGCCCCCGATCGCGGCGGAGCTCCTCGGTGAGCCGGGCAGCCCGCTCCCGCAGAAGGGTCAGAGAGCCGGCCCCTGCTCCAACACCGTCATCGGCGTCGTCGGGAACCGGCACCCGCAGCAGGGAGTCGCTGAGGTCGAGGACCTGCTCCCACTGGCCTGCGACGGCGCAGGCTCGGGCCCGCTCCGCCCTGTCCGACAGGTCTCGGACGTCGACATCCGTCTTCGGCAGCACCAGCCTGTACCCGTCGCCGCTGCGCTCGACGACCCCCTCCCCCACGACGGCACGCAGCCGGGAGACGACGACGTGCAGCGCCCGCAGGGGGCGGGCCGGGGCGTCGTCGGGCCACAGGGCCTCAATGAGGGCGCTGTCACTCACCCTGGTGCCCTGGCTGCCGGCGAGCACGGTGAGCAGGTCAAGACTCCTCCCGCTCAGGGCCGTGCCGCACCAGGTCGGAGGATCCGACAGGAGAGCCAGGCGGTACGGGGAGGTCACGGGCCTATTCTCCCCCATCACCGCGAGGCGGTGCTCCACGGGCCGGGGCCGGCCGCGACGCCCGCCACCGTACTGGTGGCGGCGTCCGCGACCGGCCCCGGGGAGGAACCCATCGTCAGCTCACAGGCTGAGGTTGCTCTTGACGGTGTCGGCCAGGGAGCGGGCGACGCGGTCGGCCTCCTCCTGGGTGGCGGCCTCGACCATGACACGCACGAGCGGCTCGGTGCCCGAGGGGCGCAGCAGGACCCGGCCGGTCTCGCCCAGCTCCTTCTCCGCGGAGGCCACGGCGTCCTGCACGGCCTTGTTGGTGCTGGCGGCGCCCTTGTCGACGTTCTTGACGTTGATGAGGGTCTGGGGCAGACGGGTGACGACGCTGGCGAGCTCGGCCAGTGTCTTGCCGGTGCGCTTGACGCGCGCGGCCACGTGCAGAGAGGTGAGCACGCCGTCGCCGGTGGTGGCGTGGACGGTGTCGATGACGTGCCCGGACTGCTCGCCACCCAGGGTGTAACCGCCCTGGAGCATCCGCTCGAGCACGTAGCGGTCGCCCACGCCGGTCTGGACGGTGCGGATGCCGTGCTCGCGCATGGCCAGGATGAGGCCCAGGTTGCTCATGACGGTGACGACGAGCGTGTCGGAGCCGAGGGTGCCGTCGGCCTTCATGCCGATGGCGAGCATGCCCATGATCTGGTCGCCGTCGACGAGCTTGCCGTCGGCGTCCACGGCCAGGCAGCGGTCGGCGTCGCCGTCGTAGGCCACACCCATGTCCGCCCCGACCGCCGTGACGTAGTTCTGCAGCTGCTCGGGGTGGGTGGAGCCGCAGTTGTCGTTGATGTTAAGGCCATCCGGGGAGGCGTTGATGACGATGACCTCGGCGCCGGCGGCCCGCAGCGCGGCGGGGCCGACGACGGAGGCGGCACCGTTGGAGGCGTCGACGACGATGCGCAGGCCGGACAGGTCGGTGGCGACGGAGTCGACGAGGTGATTGATGTAGTTCTGATCCGCGACGGTCTCCCCCTTGATGACGCGGCCGACGTCGGCGCCGGTGGGGCGGTCGTTGACCTTGCCCAGGAGGGACTCGATCTCGTCCTCGACGGCGTCGGCGAGCTTGTAGCCGCCGCGGGCGATGAACTTGATGCCGTTGTCCGGGAAGGGATTGTGGGAGGCGGAGATCATGACGCCCAACTCGATGTCCTGGGTGGCCGTCAGGTGGGCGATCGCCGGGGTGGGCAGGACGCCCACACGGGTGACGTCGATGCCGGAGGAGGCCAGGCCCGCGCTGATGGCGTGGTCGAGGAACTCTCCGGAGGCGCGGGTATCACGGCCCACGATGGCGCGGGGCCGGCCGCTGCGTGAGCTCCGTGCGGCGGAAGTGTCCTTGGACAGGACGCGGGCCGCGGCCTCACCGAGCTGCACGGCCAGGGTGGGCGTGAGCAGGTCGTTGGCCAGGCCGCGTACGCCGTCGGTTCCGAAGAGACGAGCCATGGAAATCCTCCTGAAAGGGTGACGAAACAGCACCATCCTGCCACGGGGCGCCGGGCATCGGGGCCCAACCTTCGGCCAACGCAAAAGGTCTGATGTCCTGCGGTGGCCCCGGCACTGCGGATTCCGCCTGAGATCGTGCCCCTCACCGCGGCATATCGGCGGCATATCGGCTGCGTGTCGACACGGCCGGTGCGGCCTGAGTGAGTCTCCGCCGCCCCTGACACATGACGACGGCGGCCGCCCCGGAAGGGGACGGCCGCCGTCGTCAGCGAGCGGAGGGAGGTCCGGCCGGTTCGGCCGGAGCCTCTCCCAATCAGCGCTTGGAGTACTGGGGGGCGCGGCGGGCCTTGTGCAGACCGGCCTTCTTGCGCTCCACGATGCGCGAGTCGCGAGTGAGGAAACCGGCCTTCTTCAGGGTGGCGCGGTTGGCCTCACGGTCGATCTCGTTGAGCGCGCGGGCGATGCCCAGGCGCAGGGCGCCGGCCTGGCCGGAAACGCCACCGCCGTTGATGCGGGCGACGACGTCGAAGCGGCCCTCGAGGTCCAGGATGGTGAAGGGGGCGCGCACGAGCTGCTGGTGCAGCTTGTTGGGGAAGTAGTCCTCCAGGGAGCGGCCGTTCAGCGTCCACTGGCCGGTGCCGGGAACGAGGCGCACGCGAGCGACGGCCTCCTTGCGGCGACCCAGGCCGGAGCCGGGGGCGGTGATGGACTGGCCGCGACCCGGAGCGGACTCCTCGGTCTCGGTGGTGTAGCTGGAGGGGGCGTTCTCCTCGTCCAGCGCGTCAATGTCGACAGTGGTCTCAGCCACGATATGTCCTTTGCTTGTCGCGGGGTGCCGAGCGCTGGAGCGCTTACTGGGCGACCTGGGTGATCTCGAACGTCTTCGGGCTCTGGGAGGCGTGCGGGTGCTCGGCACCCGCGTAGACCTTGAGCTTCTTGAGCTGGGCGCGACCGAGCTTGGTGTGGGGAACCATGCCCTTGATGGCCTTCTCGACGGCGCGCTCGGGGCGGGTGGCCAGCAGCTCTCGGTAGGAGACGGCGGTCAGACCACCCGGGTGGCCGGAGTGCCGGTAGGCGAACTTCTTGTCGGCCTTGCCGTTGGTGAGGGCCACCTTGTCGGCGTTGATGATGACGACGTAGTCGCCGCAGTCCTCATTGGGAGCGAACTGGGGCTTGTGCTTCCCACGGAGCAGGGTGGCGGCCTGGGCCGCGAGTCGACCCAGGATGACGTCGGTGGCGTCAATGACGTACCAGTTCTTCTCGACGTCGCCGGGCTTCGGTGTATACGTGCGCACGGGCGTTGCCTTCGTTTCTCTTGGCGAGTGGGCACGCCGAAGCGCGGTGAAGCGTTCGCGGTTCGGCGAGACCACCATGGTCAGGTGAGTGGTCGGAGCACAGGCGATCCGGGGCGAGTGGGACGGCACCGCGGACACGCACACGCGTGCTGCACGACGATTGCCAACAGTACCGGGCGGCCTGCGGAGGGGTCAAAAGGTGTGGCTTTCCAGTTCCGTGAATCGCACCACGCGACTTAGTGGGCTCCTGGCCGCGGATCAGCAGCTCAGACGCCGGATGGTGCGGGCGCGCTCGGCCTGTGCGGCGAGCTCGTCGTCGGCCGGGTAGGTGACCTCCTCCAGGGTCAGCCCGTGCGGCGGGGCGACGGGGGCGGCGCTCTGGCGTGTGCGGGCGGCCAGGATGTCGCCGGGCCAGGTGACCGGTTTGCGTCCCTGACCGACGGCGAGGCCGGCCCCCACCAGGGATCGGACCATGGAGTGGCAGAAGGCATCGGCGACGACGGTCAGAGTCACGAGCCCGGCTTCCGGTCCGGCCTCGGACCGTCGCCACTCCAGTGCGCGCAGGGTGCGGATCGTCGTGGCGCCGTCGCGGGGCTTGCAGTAGGACAGGAAGTCGTGCTCACCGAGCAGGGCGCGGGCGGAAGCGGCCATGGCCTCGACGTCGAGCGCATCGGGCAGCCACAGGACGGTGGTGCGCCGGGCGGGGTCACGCGGGGCGCCGGCGTCGGCGATCCGGTAGCTGTAGCGGCGGCTCAGGGCACCGAAGCGGGCGTCGAAGACCTCCGGCACGGTGCGCGCCCCGGTGACGACGACGTCGCCGGCCCCACGCGGCGTGCGCGCCAGGCTCTCCTGGGCCTCGCGGGCCAGGACGCCCGCCATCCGGGTGAGCAGGGCCTCCTCGGGGAGGCGCTCGGAGCGTCCGGGCAGCGCGGCCCAGGCCTCGGGACTCACGTCGAGATGGGCCACCTGGCCGGCGGCGTGGACGCCGGCGTCGGTGCGTCCGGCCACGGTGAGACGGACGGGCTCACGCACAACGGTGGCCAGGGCGGAGGTGAGGACCCCTTCGACGGTGCGCAGCCCGGGCTGGGCGGCCCACCCGGAGAAGAAGGTGCCGTCGTAGGCCAGGTCGAGGCGGATGCGTGGCATGCCCTCATTGAACCGCACCGGCCTCGCGCTTCCACTAGGCTCGCGGCCGTGAGCACAACGACCCTGTCCGTGGACTGCGGAGGCGGCGGCATCAAGGCCTCGGTGCTGGATTCCGAGGGCAACATCATCTCCCGCGCCGTGCGCACCCCGACCCCCTACCCGCTGCCGCCGACGAAGCTGGTGGAGACCATCGCCTCACTGGCCTCCCAGCTGCCGGGCGCGGACCGGGTGACGGTGGGGATGCCGGGCATGATCCGCCACGGGGTCGTCATCGCCACACCTCACTACATCACCAAGGACGGCCCGCGCTCCAAGGTGCTGCCCGAGCTGGTGGAGGCCTGGGCCCGCTTCGACATGGGTGCCGGCGTCTCGAAGGCCCTGGGGATCCCCTCCCTGGTCCTCAACGACGCCGAGGTCGCCGGGGCCGGCGTCGTCACGGGCCACGGGCTGGAGATGATCGTGACCCTGGGCACGGGCCTGGGCAACGCCGTCTTCGACAACGGCCTCCTGGCCCCGCACGTGGAGGTCTCCCAGGGGCCGGTGCGCTGGGGGCTGACCTATGACGACTACATCGGCGAGCACGAGCGTCTGCGTCTGGGCGACGCCCACTGGTCTCGCCGGGTGCGCCGCGTCGTCGACGCCCTGCGCCCCATGTACCTGTGGGACCGCCTCTACCTGGGCGGCGGCAACTCGCGGCGGATCACGGCGACCCAGCTGGCCAAGATCGGCGACGACGTCGTCGTGGTCCCCAACGAGGCCGGTATGACCGGGGGCGCCCGCTGCTGGGACATGGCCCGTCCCTAATTCTCGTTACTCCGTCCGTCGCCGGCCCCCTCTCCCACGGAGCACTGGCTTCCTCTCCGACACGCACCGTCGCCCATCTCCTCGGTCCGGCACCAACAGTCCCTTGCCGAGGGCTTCATCACCTTCTATCTTGCCGATAGTTTGTTGTGACATGCCGACGACGGCACCCAGATCGTGCAAGGAGGCACTATGCGTATCGGAGTCCCCTGTGAGCCGGCCGATCAGCCGCGCGCCGCTGCGAGCCCGCAGACGGTGGAGCGGATGATCCGTCTGGGCTACGAGGTCCTGGTCGAGCGCGGCGCCGGGGCGCGGGCGCAGTTCCCCGACGAGGCCTACGAGACCGCCGGGGCCCAGGTGGCCGGCGGGGCCCAGGTCTGGGGCAGCGACGTCGTGGTGAGCGCCTCGGCCCCCGGTGAGGAGCACCTGGCGCTCATGAGCCGGGGCGCGGTCCTCATCTGCCGGCTGGACCCGGCGCGCCATCCCGAGATCCTTGAGTCGCTGCGGGAACGCGGCATCACCGGTCTGGCCCTGGACGTGGTCCCGAGGATCTCGCGGGCGCAGTCGCTGGACGTGCTCTCCTCGCAGGCGAACCTGGCCGGCTACCGCGCCGTCATCGAGGCGGCCTCCCACCTGGGCAGGCTGTTCAGCGGGCAGGTGACCGCCGCCGGCAAGTTCCCGCCCGCCACCGTCTACGTCATCGGTGCGGGCGTGGCCGGCCTGTCCGCGATCGGGACCGCCTGCTCCTTGGGCGCGCAGGTGCGCGGCTCCGACGTGCGTCCGGAGGTCGCCGACCAGGTGCGCTCCATGGGGGCGCAGTTCGTGCCGCTGCCCAGCGCCCAGGAGGTGTCCTCCGACGGCTACGCCAAGGAGCTGAGCGCCGATCAGGCGAGTGCGGCCAACGCGCTCTACGCCCAGCAGGCCGCCGAGTCCGACGTCGTCATCACCACGGCGAGCATCCCGGGGCGTCGGGCACCGGTACTCCTGGACCGCTCCGCGATCGAGGCCATGCGCCCCGGAACGGTCATCATCGACATGGCGGCGGCCACCGGCGGCAACACCGAGCTGACGGTGCCCGGGCAGGTGGTCACCACCGACGGCGGCGTCACGATCGTGGGGCACACGGACCTGGCGGGGATGCTGCCCGCGCAGGCGACCCAGCTCTACGGGCGCAACATCGTCAACCTGCTGGGCCTGATCACCCTCGACAAGGACGGGGCCCTCACCCTGGATCTGGATGACGAGGTGGTCCGGGCCATCACGGTCACCCACGACGGCGAGCTGCTGTGGCCCCCTCCCCCGATCCAGGTCTCGGCCACCCCCGCCCCGAGCCAACCGGAGCAGACGGCCGCCGACGACGCGGCCGCTCAGGAGGCCGCTCGCGCGGCGCAGGCGCGCTCGCGCTCCCGGCAGTGGCTGGGGCTGGCCGCCGCGACCCTCGTGGCCGCCGCCCTGGTGCTGGTGACGCCGTCGGCCGCCACGAGCCACTACATCGTTCTCATGCTCTCGGTGATCCTGGGATTCCACGTCATCTCCAACGTGACCCCTGCCCTGCACACGCCGCTGATGTCGGTGACCAACGCGATCTCGGGAATCATCCTGGTCGGGGCGATCTCGCAGGTCGGCCACCCCTATCCGCTCATCAGCGCCATCAGCCTGGCGGCGGTGGTCCTGGCCACGATCAATATCGTCGGCGGCTTCGCGGTCACCCACCGCATGCTCGCCATGTTCACGAAGGACTGAGGTGAGGAGCAGATGATGACTCACATCCTGATGCCGGCCACGTCGTCGAGCACGTTGATCGCCGCCGTGCCGTCGCTGCCCTCACCGGTGGTCCTGGCCTACATCGCCGCCGCGATCCTGTTCATCCTGGCCGCGGCCGGTCTGTCCCGCCATGAGACGGCCGTGGCCGGCAACGTGGCAGGCGCCGTCGGCATGGCGGTGGCGGTGCTCGCCGCCATCGGCCTGGCCCTGAGCAACCACCCGGCGCGGGGCGTGCTGCCCACGCTGCTGCTCATCGCCATGGGGCTGGCCCTGGGCTCGGTCATCGGGCTGGTGGTGGCCAAGCGCGTGGCCATGACCGGAATGCCCCAGCTCATCGCCGTACTCAACGGGCTGGTGGGTCTGGCGGCCGTCCTGGTGGGCTACAACTCCTACGTCTCCCCCGACGCCCTGTCCGCCTCGCTGGGGGCCTTCCACCTGGGCGAGGTCTTCCTGGGAGTGTTCGTCGGCGGTGTGACCTTCACCGGGTCGGTCCTGGCGGCCCTCAAGCTGGCCGGCCGGGTGCCGGGCAGACCCCTGACGCTGCCGGGCCGCAACCTGCTCAACCTGGGGGCGCTCATCGGCTCCCTGGTTCTCATGGTGGGATTCATGATGGCGCCGGCCGGCTCCGGCGCGGGCTGGGCCTTCCTGGCGGTGATGACGCTCATCGCGCTGGTGCTGGGTGCGCACCTGGTGCTGGCCATCGGTGGCGGCGACATGCCGGTGGTCGTCTCGATCATGAACTCCTACTCGGGGTGGGCCTCCGCCTTCACCGGTTTCATGGTGGACAACGACCTGCTCATCATCACCGGGGCGCTGGTGGGCTCCTCGGGGGCCTACCTGTCCTACCTCATGTGCCAGGCCATGAACCGATCCTTCGTCTCGGTGCTGCTGGGCGGCTACGGAACCGACTCCACCAGCGCCGCCACGGGTGGTTCGGGGCAGGAGGGCACGGTGCATGAGACCAGTGCCGGCGAGGTGGCTCACCTGCTGCAGTCCGCCCGACGCGTGGTCATCACCCCCGGCTACGGGATGGCCGTCGCCCAGGCCCAGTACCCGGTGGCCACGCTGACCGAGATGCTGCGCTCGGAAGGCGTGGAGGTCACCTTCGGCATCCACCCGGTGGCGGGCCGCCTGCCCGGGCACATGAACGTGCTGCTGGCCGAGGCGAAGGTCCCCTACGACATCGTCCTGGAGATGGATGAGGTCAACGACTCCTTCGATGAGGTCGACGTCGTCCTCATCATCGGCGCCAACGACACCGTGAACCCGACCGCCAAGGAACCGGGCTCCCCGATCGCGGGCATGCCGGTGCTGCACGTGTGGGAGGCGAGCCGGGTCATCGTCTTCAAGCGGTCCATGGCGACCGGCTACGCCGGGGTCAACAACCCGCTCTTCTTCCGGGAGAACAGCTCGATGCTCTTCGGCGACGCCAAGGACACGGTCGAGGCCATCATCCGCGCCCTGGAGTAGGAGGGGCCGGGCTCAGTCGAGCCGTCCTCCCTCGAGGCGCTCGACACCGTCGACGCCGTCGAGCCCGGAGAGGGCCTCAATGAGGTTGGCGGCGGGCCGCTGCCCGTGGAAGCGCATGACGGCGTTCATGGTGCGACCGTGCTCGCCGCGGGTCACCTCGGTCTCCTCCAAGGTGGCGGTGAAGCCCGATGCGGTGGCGACCTGGAGGATCTCGGGCATGATGGCGCTGCCGATCTCGTAGTCGATGCGCACGGTCACCTCGCCGCGGCGGCGCTGCAGGCGCGAGGTGAGGGGACCCAGGAACAGGACGACGATGTAGTCGAGCGCGACCGCCGTGGCCGCCAAGGGGATCATGCCCGCCCCGCAGGCCATGCCAATGGCGGCGCTGAGCCAGACGGTCGCGGCGGTGGTCAGGCCCCGGACGGTGTCGTTGTTGACGAAGATGACCCCGGCTCCCAGGAAGCCGATACCGGAGACGATCTGCGCGGCCACACGGCTGGGGTCCACCGCGACATCCGCGCCGGTGATCGGGGCGAAGCCGTAGGCGGACACGAGGGTGAACAGGCACGAGCCCAGTCCCACCAGGACGTGCGTCTTGACGCCGGCGTCCTTGTGGCGCAGGTGGCGCTCGGCGCCCAGGGTCAGGCACAGGAGGAAGGTGGCGAGCATCGCGACGACCTGAACCCCCACGTGGTTCAGGCTGAACAGCGTGTTCACACCGACTCCCTTCCCTGCGATCACTGTGTCTGCCCCGCCGGCACCCCGCCGGCACTGCGCCGATTCTAAAGGAGCAGCTGGCGGGGCGCGTCCCCGGTGACATCTCCCCATCGCGGCGGCTCTCACGCACCGTTTAGCGTGAGCCCACCACCGGTCCCCCAGTTCCTGAGGCTTGTCAGACGTGTCGACCTCCCCCTGCACCACCCCCGAGGGGGCCGCTCGCGCCGGTCGGCTGCTGGAGCTCAGTGAGCGCCTGGCCGAGTCGGGCCGTCGGGGGGAGGCGCTGGATGCCGCACGGAAGGCCTGCGAGGTTCTCCGGGGCCTGGCCCGCCTCGCCCCGGACACCTACCTGGCCGACCTCGCTGAGGGGCTGTCCATCATGGCGGCCCGCCTGCGCGAGGCCCGCCGCATCCGTGAGGGGGTCGCGGTCTCGCGAGAAACGGCCCGGATCCGACGACGCCTGACCCGGCACGACTACGACGCCCATGCCCCCGGCCTGGCTAGGGCTCTGTGCCGGCTCGCCATCGACCTGAGCGCTTCCGGAGACCTGCGTGACGCCCTGGCCAGCGCGCAGGAGTCCGTCGACCTCTACCGGAGCCTGAACCGGAGTGATCCCTCCGGCGACGAGACCGGTTTGGCGGAGGCGCTGACCACGCTCACCTGCTGTCTGAGCGAGTCCGGTCGGCCGAGCGGCACCTTCGTCACCGCCCAGCAGTCCCTCACTGTCCGACGGCGTCTGGCCCGGGTCGATCCGGATGCACAGGTCCGCCGGCTCGCGGCGGACCTGGTACGTCTGGCACCCAGGCTACGCACGGTGGGCTATGTCGATGAGGCCCTCGAGCAGGCCCGGGAGGCCGTGGCTCTCTTCCGCCGCCTCGATGAGGATGAGATCGGTTCCTGCACCGGTGATCTTGCCGGTGCCCTGGAGGCCCTGGCCGCCTGTGGGGCCGCCGTCGGGCGCCGGGACGAGGCCCTGGAGGCGGCCGAGGAGGCCGCCGCGCTCTACCGAGGGCTGTCTCGCCGCACACCGGCGCTCTACTCGCCCAAGGTCGCTCACGCCCTGGGGACTCTGGCTCGACGCCTGAGCGACGCGGGTCGGCACCGTGACGCGCTCGCCGCGACTGAGGAGGCGGTCGGCGTCGCTCGCGCTCTGGCCCACAGCGCCCCCGAGACCCACCTGCCCGACCTGGCCGACGCCCTCACGGTCCGGGCCGCCTGCCTGCGTGACGCCGACAAGCTGGACCGAGCGCTGGCTGCGGCGCGGGAGGTGGTCAGCATCCGGCGCGCCCTGGTGCACAGCAGCTCCGGCGCTGACACCCCGGCTCTGGCCGAGTCCCTGTACGTGCTCGCCGTCGACCTGTACACGGCCGGGCAGCTGCAGGAGTCCTTCGCGGTGGCCTGGGAGGCCATTGACATCTACCGGCGGCTGGTCCGCGCCGACCCGGCCCCTCATACCGCCGATCTGGCTCGGGCGCTCAATATCCTCACCTTGAACCTCAGCCGGGCGGGGCGTGCGCATGAAGCGCTGGCCGCGGTGCAGGAGGCGGTGACGTTCTACCGGAGCCTGACGCAGATCGATCCGGTTGCCTACAGGCCGGACCTGGCGGCCTGCCTGCACAATCTGGCCACGTGCCTGGGGGATGTCGGGGACCGTTCCGCCGCCCTGGCTGCGATCCGGGAGACGGCGGTGATCCGCCGGGAGCTGGCCGAGCGCGATCCGGCGACTCATGCCCCGGCGCTGGCCCCGTGCCTGCACCGGCTCGCCAAGCGCCTGGCCGAGGCCGGTCACCGCAGCGAGGCCCTGGAGACTGCGCGGGAGGCGGTCGCCGCCTACCGGAGTCTGGCCCGCAGGCACCCGGAGGCCTTCAGCCAGGGGCTCGCCGACGCCCTGGGAACCTATGCGTCAGTCCTCGAGTGGGCGGGCAGGGAGGCCGACGCCGCCCGCATCCGCCAGGAGAGCGAGACCATGACGGAGGAAAAGGCCTTGGAAGAATCCATCAGGGGCTTCTGAGGGGCGGTACCGGCCCAGCAGTGCCGCGGTGCAAGCGCGAAGCCTGGAGAACGCGAAGCCTGGTGGACCGAGGACTGCGTTCTGCGCCCAGGACGTACTTCTCCTCCAAAGGACTGCGGCCCGCCCCCAGTGATCTGGAGGACATCGCAGTTCTCGTCGAAGAAGTAAGTCCCCGCTCAAGGCGCTGCTGGCGCAGGCGGCCTGTACTGACCAGAAGCTCGACCCCGTCGCCCATCAACCGAGACCGAAGGGAACGACCACAACAGACCTACGTAACCGCACTGCTCATAGCGGCCGCCGTCCTTCCGCAGTCTCAGTGTCCGGGGATCCGTGAGAAACCGAGCGGCTGCTCGGTAGACTGCCCTACAGCAGTCTTCCTCTTCTCCCCGAGGTCCGTACCGTGACAGAGCCGTCCCCTTCACCCATACCGATGACGTCCTCAAGTCAGTCGTGGCTCGACTCGCTCGGCCCGTTAAACCACTTGTGGAAGGAGCAGCCCTTCGTCGCGTTCGTCATCACGGCGCTGGTCCTCCCTCTGGCGATCTGGCTTGGCAAGCGAGCGTGGAAGACATGGAAACGGAAGCTGCACACGCAGCGTGTCGCCGCTCGCAGGCAGCAGCTACCATCGGTTCGCCTTCCGTTCACAGTCGAGGTTGGATACCAACGGCTGACCCTGGAACCCGCGCAACCGCAGCAGAACTTCGCGCCAGAAGGTATGAGCATCGTCCGGCTTCTGAGCGCTAGGTCCACACCGGTTCCCTTCCTTGACCGCGCGGAGGCGCTCACCCGCTTGGAAACGTGGGCGCGAAGCGAGGAGCGATTCGCGATCCACGTTCTGGGCGGGGATGGCGGATCTGGGAAGACTCGCCTCGGCGTGGAGCTCTGCCGACGCGTCACCACTCCAAACACTCATCGCCAAGGTGGTGAGGTCTGGCAGGCCGGGTTCCTTCAGAACATCGAGCAGTCCGACAACACTTCGTCCAGCGACAACGCTTCGTCGCTGCTACTAGTCGTTGACTACGCCGAGGCTCGGCCAGAAATGGTCACAGAGGTCATCAAGATTGCTCTCCGCGCAGCCGAGGATCCCGAGAGGCGGCGGGTGAGGATCGTCTTCCTGGTCCGCCGGCCGTCGCCGATCTCCTCGACCCGCCAAGGCTCCAACGAGTGGATTGACGCTCTTCGACCGCAGGACTCCAAGGATGAAGGCGTCAACCTTATCCTCGATAGCGCCTCCACGATCACCCTCAACAATGAGGAACTGGCTGATACGGAGCGCAGGTCTCTGCTTACTCAGGCATACAGATCATTCACCGGCACTCCTGATTCTCTACCAGCAGCCGACCTTCTTGAACGGCTAGGCGATCCGACGTACTCACAACCACTACTCCTCATAATCGAAGCCTTCCTGAACGTACTCCCGCCTTCTAACCCTCAGCACAGCCACTCTCCGGGCGAACTGTTTGAAGAGGTTCTTCGCCATGAAGAAAAGTACTGGCACTCTCACTGGCCAGAAGGAATCGCTTTTGACGCCAGACTAGCCCGCCACGTCGCTGCTGCCGCCACACTGGTCGATATTTGCGACGAAGTGGACGCCACCACTCTCATCGAGCTTCTACCAAGCCCTCTTGGCAAGAATGCCAAGGAACTGACTCAGTGGCTGCGAGACTGCTACCCACCCCACATGGACGGTGGCGGGCACTCAGCCTTGTGGTGCGAACATCTTGAACCGGACCGCGTCGGCGAGCACCTCGTCGCCTCCGCAACTGACGACCTAGTACCTCTTCTCCGAGAGCTTTTGTCTCCGAGCAGAGTGGGAACGTCGTCTCTTCGAACCTGGACCGTCCTCGAACGCGCATCAACAGATCCTCACCTCAATGAGCACGTAGGACGAATCCTCAACGATGTTCTAGTGGAAGTGACTCAGGCAGTTCACGCACAGACCGTCAACCTCCAGAGTCCAGACCTCACAGCAGCCTTCGCCAAACTCTTCAGCGCTGTGTGCTCCCACATCGAGCCAGACGAGGCTCATGAGGCGGAACAGTCACTCTCCAATGCTGGTTACTTAACCATCTTCTTGGAACGCGAGCTTGCTCAGCGCGCAGCCGACATCACCCGTCCGACAGATGAATCGCCTGGAATCGATCGAGCGACCTATGCTTCACGGAGATTGTCACTCAGCAGATGCTTGGCTGCCTCAGGGAGACACGATGAGGCCCTCCAAACCGCTCAGGAAGCTACCAACCTCTACCGGACCCTGGCCGAGCACAACCCAGCGGCCTACACACCCGACCTCGCCACCTCCCTCAACTCCCTCGCCAATTATCTGGACAGTAACGGGCAACAACGCGAG